>JBBROA010000029.1:0-36597 GCA_038229875.1 Thermoanaerobaculia bacterium
ATCGTCCATTCAAAAACCGGGCGGCGCCTCGATTACGGCGAGCTCGTCCCGCTCGCCGCGACGCTTCCGATCCCCGTGGACCCCCCGTTGAAAGACCCGAAGGACTACAAGCTGCTGGGGACGCGGGTCGCTCGACTCGAAGGGCCCGCCATCGCGACGGGCCGCGCCATCTACGGAATCGACGCGAGGCCCTCCGGGGCACTGGTCGCCGTGGTCGCGCGCTGCCCCGTTCCGGGCGGCCGCGCGCGGAGTTTCGATGCCTCGTCGGCAAAAACGGTACGCGGCGTGCTCGACGTCGTTCGCCTCTCGACGGGAATCGCCGTCGTGGCCAGCGACACCTGGGCCGCCATGAAGGGAGCCGAGGCTCTGAAGGTGGACTGGGACGAGGGCGAGAACCACGCCGACTCCACGGAAACGTACTGGAAGCGGCTCGAAGCCGCGTCCGTCCGCGCGCAGGTGACTCGAAAAGTGGGAGACATCGAGGCAGCGCTGGCCGCGTCAGCCCGCCGGCTCTCGGCGGAATATCGATATTCGTTCCAGGCACACGCTCCGGTCGAGCCCATGAATTGTTTCGCCGACGTCCGCGACGGACGTTGTGAGATCCGCGTCGGAACGCAGGCGCCGAACGAAGCGCAGGCGTCGGCGGCCAAACTCCTCGGAATCCCCCTCGAGGCGGTCACCCTCCACGTGACGCTTCTCGGAGGCGGGTTCGGACGGCGACTGGACCACGACTATGTCCCGGAGGCGGTCGAGCTTTCGAGGGCGATCCGGCGCCCGGTCCAGGTCGTCTGGACGCGGCGAGACGACTTCGAAAACGACCGTTTCCAACCGGCATCGCTGCACACCATGTCCGCCGGACTCGACGGCGCGGGCCGATTGATCGCCTGGTCTCACAGGATGTCGAGTTTCAACCTCACGATGTTCGGGCCCTACGAAGAGGGCAATGTGGACCCCGACAGCGAGAACCCCTGGGGCGCGTTCGACTGCCCCTACGAGGTCCCGGCGCTCTCCGCCGCGTCGGCGGAGGTGAGGTCCCCGGTCCCGACGGGAGCCTGGCGAGCGGTCGCCTATCCGCCTTCGGTCTTCGCGCGCGAGTCGTTCCTGGACGAAGTCGCCGCCGCGTCCGGCCGCGACCCCGTCGCGCTGCGCCTCGAGCTCCTGAAGAGTCCGCAGGTCGTCAAGATCGGGTCGGGCGAAATCGACCGGCGCCGCCTCTCCGCCGTGATCGCGCTGGCGGCCGAAAAGGCCTCCTGGTCGACTCCCCTTCGCGGGATCCCGGGCCGGAGGGTGGGCCGCGGAATCGCGGCGAATGTTTACCACGCCCGGACCCACATGGCGCAGGTCGCGGAAGTGTCCGTCGGACGAGATGGCGACGTGCGGGTCCATCGAGTCGTGTGCGCGGCCGACTGCGGGCAGGTCATCAACCTCTCGGGAGCGGAATCTCAGGTCGAAGGCGCCATCGCGTGGGGCCTCTCCGCCGCTTTGAAAACCGAGATCACGTTCCGTAATGGAAGGGTCGAGCAGCACTCGTTTCGCGAATACCCGGTGATTCGGCTTCCCGAGATGCCTTCGATTGAAACGCACCTGATCGCGAGCGGCGCCGGCCCCTCCGGCATGGGCGAGCAGCCGGTCCCCCCCATCGGCCCGGCTGTCGCAAACGCGATCTTCGCCGCGACCGGCCGGCGGGTGCGGAAGCTGCCCATCCGCGCCGACGAGTTGCGCGCGTGAGCGAGTTTCGCGAGAAAACCGGCGGATCGGGCGGCTCCCCCGCACCCCCTCGAGGCGGAGGCGTCGAGCGGCGCCGGCGGGCTCACCCGCTCGCTAGACGGGGTTTTCGATGATTCGCAGGTCGCACGTGTGCCTCTCGACCCGCGGGTACACGAGCGTCTTGCCGTCCGCGCTGACGGAAAACCCCGGCCAGCCCTGCGCAGAAAGCGACGCCACGTGCGCCGGGACGCCGCCGAACGGAAGGAATACGACGCCGGCTTCCAGGTGATCGCCGCAGAGCTCGCGGTAATAGATTCCGGCCGGCGTCACCTGCCAGTTCGCCCAGTCTTCCGGCGCGAGCGACGCGACGACCCGCTCCGGCGCTGATCCGCCGGCCGCCTGCCGCCAGATGCCGGGAGCGTCGGTCCGCGTGTAGAAGAGCGCGGACCCGTCCGCCGCCTCCTGCGCCGCGTAGCCGCCGTCGGGGCTCGCCGCGGTCACGCCGCGCGTCGCGAGATCCAGACGCCACACGCGCGAAGCGCCGGAACGGTGAGACGCGAAGAAGATCGACCGCCCGTCGTGCGACCACGCGGGCGCGACCGCGTCGGAGTCGCCCGTCGCCAGCCGCTCGGGAACACCTCCGGACGCGGAGACCGTGTACAGGCCGGCGCGCGAGCCTTCCCGCGCGGAGAAGACGAGGCGCTCTCCGTTCGGAGACCAGCGGGGCGTTTCGACGCGCGCGCCGCCGAACAAAGTGAGACGCACGGCGGCTCCTCCGCCGACGCCGACCAGCCAGATCTCCGAGCTCCCCGACCGCGTCGAGACGAAGGCGACCCGGTTTCCGTCCGGGGACACTTGAGGCTCGAAGTCCCACTCGTCGGTGGCGGAGGTCAGTCGGAAAGGGGCGGCTCCCGCGGAAGTGGGCACGTTCCACAGCCCCACCTCGTAGATCCAGCTTTCGTACGCGACCAGGTTGCGCGCGCGGGCCACGGACGGGTGCTTGATCTTCGCGCCGCCGCCCGCGACGAAAGTCGGCGCGCCCCCTGCCGCCTCGACGCGCCAGAGGCTGTAGATCCCGGCGCGGCTGGATGAGAAGAGGATGCTGGCGCCGTCGGGCGCCCACTCGAGGCCCATCAGGTCGCGATCGTCCGAGGTCAAACGAACGGGACTGCCCCCGGCGACCGGAACGCGATAGACGTCGCCCACTCCATCCGTGACGTTGCGCGAGAACGCGATCTCGCGGCCGTTCGGTGAAAACGCCGGGGAGGTGTCGCCGAGCATTCCGGGCGGCGGCGACGTGATGCGGCGGCGCTCGAGCGTCTCCGGGGAGAGAAGCTCGATGCGAAGGGAAGACGTCCCCGGATCGCGGACCGCGAGCGCGAGCCACCGTCCGTCGGGCGACCAGGCGAGACGCCGGTAGTCGCGGTCCCCACATGGGGCGACCGTGCGCTCCGCGCCGCCGAGCGCCGATACGAGCACGATGCCGCAGTCCGTGCCGCGCGTCCTCGTGAACGCGATGCGCTGCCCGTCGGGAGACCACGCCGGCGTACGGTCCTCGGAACCCGGCAAATTCGTCAGGCGCAGGGGCGCGTCGGCGTCCACGAGCTGCACGTACAGGCTGTGGGCTTCTCCGGCGCCGCCGTTCCACGCGAACGCGACCCGGCTTCCGTCCGGAGAGACCGCCGGATCCCGCTCGTCGCCCGGGCTCGTCGTCAACGGGCGCACGCGCATTGCCGGGGCGGCGGCGGGAGAACGGCGCAGCGCGAGGACGAGCACCGCGGCCAGCAGCACCGCGGAGATGGCGGCGGTGGCTATGCCCCGGCCGCCGCGCCGCGACGTCGATTCCTCGCGGACGGCCGGTTCGGAATTCGCCGAAGGCGAGGGCTCACGCTCGGGAAGTTCGGCCGGAACGGGCGGGCGGAAGAGCTCCACCGGAGCCACGAGGCGGTAACCGGACTTGCGGATCGTCTCGATGACGCGGGGCGCGGACGCCGAATCACCGAAGGTGCGCCGAAGCTCCCCGATCGCACGGGTCAGAACATCCTCGGTGACGAACGCTCCGTCCCAGACGACGCGGAAGAGCTCCTCCTTCGTGATCACCTCGCCCGGACGCGAAGCCAGCAGAAGGAGCACGCCGAGAACCTTCGGCTCGAGGGTCACCACGCCGTCGGCCGACACGATCCGATGAAGGTCCGGCTGCACCCGCCGGCCCGCGAGCGAGAACTCGCCCGGACGCGCGGCGGCCGGGGCGTCTCCGCTCCGCTCCCGGGGCTCGACACTCATCGCGGAACCATCTGCCGATTCTACGTGCCGGAGCGCGTGAAGTTCGCCGTGACGCCCCTGAAGCCCGCTCGGATAACATCCGCGCTTCCCGGACAGGAGGCCTCGTGCGTAAGACCGTGTGGGCAATGATGCTTCTCTCGCTCTCCCCCGTTCTCGCCGCGCTCCCGGCGGCGGGCGCCGGCAACGGGCCTCTCTCTAAGGAAGAAGAGCGCCGCCGTTTTCATCCGCGGCGGACCGGGATGGACGCCGCCTCGCGGGCGAAAGCCGCCGCGCAGCGCGACGCCATGGAGAACGCGTCCCCGTTCGCGGCGCTCAAGTTCCGAAACGTCGGCCCCGAAATCCAGGGCGGCCGGGTCGTGGACGTCGTCTCTCCTGCGAACCACCCCGACTCCCTCGTCGTCGGCTACGCATCGGGAGGACTGTGGCGCACCGACAGCCGGGGCGGCACGTGGACGCCGCTCTTCGACGGGGAGCCCACCCTCACGATCGGGGCGTTCGCGCTCGCGGACGGAGACGGCCGCACGATCTACGTGGGCACCGGCGAAGCCAATTCGAGCCGCACGTCCTACGCCGGCACGGGGATGTACAAGACGACCGATTCCGGAAAGACGTGGCAGAGCCTGGGGCTGGCCGACACGCACCATATCGCGCGGATCGTCGTCGACGCGCGGAGCCCCGAGACGGTGCTGGTCGCCGCGATGGGGCACCTCTACACCGACAACGCGGAGCGCGGCGTGTTCCGGACGTCCGACGGCGGCCGCACCTGGTCGAAGACGCTTTTCGTCGATGACCGCACGGGTGCCATCGACCTCGTTGCAGACCCCAGGAATCCCGACGTCCTCTATGCCGCCACGTGGGAGCGCGCCCGGACGGCGGCAAACTTCCTCGAGAGCGGACCTGGAAGCGGCGTCTGGAAGTCGACGGACGGCGGAAGGACATGGAAGCGCCTCTCCGCGGGGCTCCCGTCGGGAGCGACCCTCGGGCGCATCGGCCTCGCTCTCGCGGCGTCGCGGCCGGACACGGTGTATGCCGTGCTCGACAACCAGTCCCTTCGGCCCGAAACGGAGCCTTTCGACGAGGACGCTCCTCCGGGAGACCTCACGCCGCGGCGGTTGAAAGCGCTGACGCCGGAGGCGTTCTCGCGTCTGGACGACGCGACGGTCGCGCGCTTCCTCCAGCGCAACGATTTTCCAAAAACGCTGAAGGCCCCGCGCCTGAAAAAAGACGTGGCCGCCGGGAAAATCACCGTCGCTGATTTTCTCGCCTACATGAAGGACAGCAATCGCGATCTCTTCGAGAACGAGGTCGTCGGGCTCGAGGTCTATCGCACGGACGACGGCGGCGGAAGCTGGAAGAGAACGCACACGGGCCGCATCGAAAAGGTCTTCTACTCGTACGGGTATTACTTCGCGCGAATCGCCGCGGACCCCGCCAACCCTGAGCACATCTACATCGGCGGCGTGCCGATGATCGCCTCGACGGATGGCGGAAAGACGTTCAAGGGAATCGACCAGCGCGGCGTGCACGGAGACCACCACGCCATCTTCATCGACCCGAAGACCCCTTCGCGCGTCGTGATCGGAAACGACGGCGGCATCAACGTCTCCGCCGATGCCGGCGATTCCTGGACGAAGCTGAACAACATCCCGGTCGGGCAGTTCACGACGATCGCCGTCGATGACGCTGAGCCGTACAACATCGTGGGTGGGCTCCAGGACAACGGCGTGATGCGCGGGCCGTCCACCTACCGCCCCGGCAAGACCGACCCGCAGGCGTGGAAGTCGATCTGGGGCGGCGACGGCAGCTGCGTCGTCATCGACCCGAAGGACAGCAACATCGTCTACGCCGCCGGACAGTTCGGAGCGTCCGGCCGCGTGAACCTGAAGACCGGCGAGCGCCAACGCATTCGCCCGCGGCCCGAGCTCTCCGCGGCGAAAAAAGAGAAGCCTCTCCGATACAACTGGATCACGCCGTTTCTCCTTTCGCCGCACTCGCGCGAGGTCCTCTACTACGGGACGAACCGCCTCTACCGGTCCTTCGACCGCGGGGACACGTGGACCTCCATCTCGGAAGACATGACGTCCAACCGCGAGCAGGGCGACGTCCCGTTCGGCACGATCACCTCGATCGCGGAATCCCCGAAGCGGTTCGGAGTGCTCTTCGTCGGCACGGACGAGGGCCGCGTGTGGGGCTCGCGCGACGGCGGGAACACGTGGGCGGACCTTTCGAAGGGACTCGCCCGCGAAAAGTGGGTCTCGCGGGTGATCGCGTCCTCGTTCGACGAGGGGACCGTCTACGTTTCGCAGAACGGCTACCGGGACGACGACTTCTCAGCCTACGTCTTCCGTTCGACCGACTTCGGCAGGACCTGGCAGTCGATCTCGGCCGGGTTGCCCGCGGAGCCGGTCAACACGGTGCGCGAGGACCCGAAAGCCAGGCACCTGCTCTACGTGGGAACCGACAGCGGGGTCTTCGTTTCGCTCGACCGCGGCGCCACGTGGGCGGCGCTGGCGGGAGACCTCCCGAGGGTCGCCGTGCATGATCTCGCCGTTCAGCCGCGCGAGGGGGATCTGATCGTCGCGACCCACGGACGGAGCGTCTACGTGGCCGAAGCCGCGCCGCTGCGGCGCATGAAGGACGGCCTTCCGGCCGAGCCGCTCGTCGCTTTTCCGGTCAAGTCGCTGAAACTCTCCGCGAGGAAAGGCTACGGCGACCATCCGTACTTCACCTGGGGCCGCGAGGAGCCCGTCGTCCGGCTCGCCTGGTGGTCAAAGACCGGGCTGCCGGTCTCACTCTCGATCCAGGACGAGAACGGCAGTCCCTGGAAGGAGCTGATCGGACCGGCGGCCGCGGGCTTCCACGTGATCGAGTACGACCTGACCGCCGACCCGAAACTCGCCGACGCCGCCGAGGCCCGCTCCCGGGAAAAAGCGCTCTCCGCGGTCAAGTCCGCGACGGCTCCCCCGCCCGCCGCCTCCGGGGAGGTCGAGGACGACGACGCGGCGCCGCCGAAGCCCGACGAGGAGAAAGCCGCCGCGGCGGGTCCGAGGAAGCCGCTCGATCCGGACCTCTACCGGCTGCTCGACGACCCGCTCCGGGGGACCCGCAAACGATACCTGCCGCCCGGCCGGTACACGGTCGAGATCCGGTCCGGAAGCGCCGCGCAGAAGACGATTCTCACGGTGTTGCCGGAGTCGGAACGCCGCTTCGGGATCGACGACCGGGAAGAAGAAGAGTAGAGATCCAGGCAGTGGCGGCGGCCGGAAGGATCGGTCCTGCTGGGCAAACGGAGACGGAGTCGGTTAGGGCGCGCTCCACCGCGCCAGAAACCTCGCGTGGGAGGAGTAGCGGATGACCTCCCGGCGGCGGGGCGCCGCATCGAGCCGTTTTTCGAATCCCAGGTTGGAAAGCTCGGGCAGCTTTTCCGCGCCGACAGGACCGGCAACGACCTTGATCGGGCCGTAGATTCTCACCGATTTTCTTTCACGGAACTGCATAAGACCTCGCATTGTATTCGAAAGCGTCCGGGGCTCGGGGCAACTCGAGCAAGACTCACGCCCGCCGATCGGAGCGGCAAAGCTCTGCTTTTGTGCTCGCCACGAAGACACGAAACCTTCCTATCTACGCCTCGGGCATGTCTCCGCCTGGGCCTGTCTCCGCGCTCGGTATTTTTTCCCATCCTCTTTGTTCTCTTTCTCTGCGCCGCCGCGTTGCAACGCCGGAATGCGTCCCCGCCTCGCGGGCGCTCCACGCGCGTTGGACTCCCGGCACTACCTGGTTTATCGTCCCGCTCGTGAGCGCGACAGCGGTAGCCCGGCCGGAGGCGGTTTCCAGCACCCGTGCTTTCTGGGCGAAGAGGATCTTTTCCTTCTGCGGCATCGTCCCTCTCGCGATCTACGTGGTCTGGCACCTCTTCAACAACGTCTACTCGGTCAACGGCCGGGGAGCGTTCGACACGCGGCTCCACGAAGCGACGCGGTCGCCGCTCTACCAGCCGGCGATCTGGCTCTTCTTCTACCTGCCCTTCGCCATCCACGCGATCGTCGGGCTTGTGATCACGTTCAAGTCGCGCCCGAACCCGCTGAATCAGCCGCGGTTTCGCAACTGGAAGTACCTCCTGCAGCGCGTCTCCGCGATCGGAGTCCTTCTGTTCGTGCCGGCGCACGTTTACAAAACGAAGATCGAGCCCTGGCGGGCCGGCTTTTCGATCGATTTCGCGCACATGCAGGAAGGGATGCGCGAGCCGCTCACTTTCACCGTGTACGTCCTTGGGATGTTCGGGGTCGCGTTCCATCTCGCGAACGGCCTGTGGCTCGCCGGAATCACCTGGGGAGTCTTCACCGGACCCCGGGGGCAGCGCCGGGGCGAGTGGCTGTCGATCGCGTTCGGAGTCGCGATTCTGGCCCTGGCGTTCGGCGCCCTCTACGGCCTGCGCCGGTAAACGCCGAGGCTGCGGCTCCCTGTGGTGATCCCGGGCACGGATCCTGCTCCCCCGACGGGCCAGTGATCCGGACTTTCTTCCAACCGGGACCCGGGCGAAAGGCGCGCTGATGGGCTGGCTCTCGAATCTCGCGGGCAAGAAAAACGAGAATTCTCAGACCGGCGAGCGCAACACGGGCGCTGGAATCGACGCGACCGGTCCGGGCGCCGGATCCGGCGAGAGCGCGGTCGGCCGGAAGATCGGAAAGTACGAGATCGTCTCGAAAATCGGCGCGGGCGGCTTCGGGACCGTCTACGAGGCTTTCGACCCGTTAATCCAGCGCAAGGTGGCGATCAAGACGTGCGAAGTCGGGTCGCCCGAGATCCGGGCGAGGACGTTCCAGGAGGCGCAGCTCGCCGGCCGCCTGCAGCACCCGAACATCACCACGGTCTACGAGTTCGGCGTCGAAGAAGACGTCCCCTACATCGTGCAGGAGTTTCTCCCGGGCGAGGACCTCGACCGTCTGATCTCCCGCGGCGAGCCCGTCCATCTGGCCGACAAACTGAAGATCCTGGTCGGGGTTGCGCTCGGACTCGAGTACGCGCACAAGGCCGGCGTGATGCACCGCGACATCAAACCCGCGAACATCCGCGTGCTCGAAGGCTACGCGATCAAGATCATGGACTTCGGGATCGCGAAGTCGGCGGACCGGGAAACTGACATCACGAAGGCCGGAGTCGCGGTCGGCTCCGCCGGGTACATGTCGCCGGAGCAGATCTGCGGCGACCCCGTGGACCACCGCACCGACATCTTTTCCTTCGGCCTCTCCGCGTACGAGCTCCTGACGCGCCAGAAGGCGTTCCGCAGCGACAACCTCTTCAAGCTGCTCGAGAACATCGTCAAGGAAGAACCGCCGCCGCTTGAGGAGTTCGCGCCCGACACCCCCGCGGCGCTCGCCGAGATCGTTCGCCGCTGCATGCGGAAGGAACCCTCGGAGCGGTTTCAGACCGCGCGCGAGCTTCGCGACGCGCTGCTCGAGGTGCACGAGCAGATCCCCTCGTCTCCTCCCGCCAGCCTCCATCCGCTGGTGCCGCCAGACGAGGCGGCCCGCCTCGCGGCTCTGTCGCGCTTCGAGATCGTCGACTCCGAGGCGGAGCCGGAGTTCGACGACGTTGCCCGGCTTGCCGCCCTCGTCTGCGGGACCCCGATCGCCCTCGTGACGTTCATTGACCGCGACCGGCAGTGGTTCAAGGCTCGGATCGGGGTCGATGCGACCGAGACTCCGCGGGAGCACGCCCTCTGCGCGCACGCGATCCTCGGCCGCGACGTCTTCGTAATTCCCGACACGACCGCCGACGAGCGCTTCTCGAAGAACCCTCTGGTGACGGGCCCGATGAAACTGCGGTTCTACGCGGGCGCCCCTCTCGTCACCGCGGACGGCCACGCGATCGGCACGATCTGCGTGCTCGACCGGGTCCCGCGCCAGCTCGGGCATCCGCAGGTGGAGGCGCTCCGCGCGCTCGCACGGCAGACGGTCGCCCTGCTCGAGCTGCGGCGAAGGATGCGCATCGACCGCGGCCGCTCGGGCGAAGCGCTCGTCCGTGAGGCCTCCGGCATCACGGGATCGGAGCGGCGGCCATGAATGGTTCGGCGGGTCGCATTCTGGTGGTCGATGACGACCCGGGAGTTCGCGAGGCGCTCCGGGAGATGCTCTCCGAAGAAGGCTACTCGGTCATCACCGCGGAGGACGGCCAGGACGCGATCGAGCGCCTCGGGGCGATGGAGCCGCCGTGCCTGATTCTTCTGGACCTGAAGATGCCGCGCGTCGATGGCTGGGAGTTTCTCGCTCGCCGAGACGGAGCCGGGAAGAAGGCGCCAGTCGTGCTCCTCTCGGGGATGACCTTCATCCGCGACGCTCCGGGCGTGGCCGATTTTCTGGCGAAGCCGATCCGGCCGGACAAGCTCCTCGATTGCGTCCGTCGATTCTGCGGCGGCTAGATTCCGCTCGGACGAGTCTCCGGCGGCGATGATCGATTCCTGCTTCTCCCCGCTCGGTCCCGGCATCCGTCTCTCGAACGGGGACGTCGAGATCGTCGCGGCGACCGGGTTCGGGCCGCGGATCGTCCGGTTCGGCTTTCCGGAGCGCGAAAACGCGCTGGGAGAGTGGCCGCTTCTATCGACCGACACGGCGCTCGGCCGGTGGAGCCCGCGAGGCGGTCACCGGCTCTGGATCGCGCCGGAACAAATGCCGAAGAGCTACGCGCCCGATGACGCCCCCCTGGCGCACCGCTCCGAGGGAAGCCTCGCGCTGACGATTTCCGCGCCGCCGGACGCCGCCGGTTTCGCGAAGGAAATCTCCATCACCCTGCCGGAACGCGGGGCGCAGGCGACGCTGGCGCACCGGATCACGAATCGAGGAGACCAGCCGGTCGAGATGGCACCGTGGGCGCTGACCATCGTGAAAGGCGGCGGGGTCGCGCTGCTCCCCTCCGAACCCTGGCGCTCGCATGACGACGACCTCGACGCCGCACGCCCATTCGTGCTCTGGTCGTTCACCGAGCTCGCCGACCCGCGGTTTTCCTTCGGGCCCCGGTCGGTGCTGCTTCGGACGGACGCGGCGCGCCCGGCCCCTCAGAAGGCGGGCGCCGGGAACACGCGCGGGTGGTGCGCCTGCCTCTGGGACGACACGGCCTTCCTGACGCGATTCGGCCACGAGCCAAACCGGCGCTATCCCGACTTCGGATGCAACAACGAGATGTACGTCGCGGCGGACTACATGGAGCTCGAGTCGCTGGGTCCCCTGGCCGTCGTCGCGCCCGGCGCTTCCATCGAGCACGTGGAGCACTGGTCGCTCCACCCTCTGACGCTCCCGGCAAAGACGGGGGATTGCTCGCCGCGGGATCTGGAGGCCGCCCTGGAGCGAGCGGTCCCGGGACTCTTCGACTGACGGGGCCGTCCGGAACCGGGGGCTCAGACTGGTTGAGCCCGGAAGACCGCGGCCGTCTAGCTCCCGGCGGTCGCTCGGCTCAGCGGTTCAGCGGTTCAGACGCCGCGCGAGCCGCCGCACCCAGCCTAAGAACTCCTCGATCCGGATCGGCTTCTGAAGAGCCACCTCCACGTCCTTCGGCCCGGTGTGCGTCTCCTTACTCACGTAGGCGCTCAGGAGAAGCACCGGGACGTGCGCGAAACGCGGGTTTGCCTTCAGCCGCGCGTGAAAGTCCCAACCATTCATGACCGGCATCATCAGGTCGAGGATGATGAGGTCCGGCCGCGCGAGCGTCTCGAGCTGCGCGAGCGCGTGGAGTCCGTTGATCGCTTCCATCGCCTGGAATCCCTCCTGTTCCAGGATGTGGCAGATCTCGCGCCGCAGATCGTCATCGTCCTCGACGACCAGGATGAGCGGCCGAGACGCGGCGCCTTCTTCAGGCCCGCCGGCCGGAGAGGGCCCGCCGTTCCACCGGGGAGCCAATCTAGCCGGCCTGCTGTTCGGGAGAAAACCGCATCCGCCGCCAGCCGCAGAGATTGCAGAACCGGATGCCGCGCGCCGCGCTCCGGGCGGTCGTCAATTCCACTCCGCAAGCGGCGCAGTCGCGAACCTTCCGACGCTCCTTCGTGGCGCCGTCCGAGCCTGGAGGCGGCGCCGGCGTCCGACGCCGGCCCGGATTGACGTCGGCGCGCACGACCGCGCGCGCGACCGCGAGCGCGCGGCTCCCGGCGCTGCCCGAGCACATCCGTCCGGCCGGGGTCGAGAGCTCGCACTCCCAGATCCCCTCCGCAAGCCGGATCCGCGGCGCGACGCCCCTTCTCCGGAGGAACCGCAGCAGGTAGTCCGCGGCGGCATCCCGCCTCGAGAACTCGGGGATCTCCCCCGGCCAGTCCTCGAACAGCGTCTGCACGACCCTGCGGTCGAGCTCGGCCCCGGCTTTATCCATTGGAGACTCAAACGGGCAATCCCTGTGCCACATTATCGTCCGTTCCCAGCGAGAACACACGCGGCCCGGTTCTTGCGATTTCGCTCTTTCGGACTAGAACCCGAAGGAGGGCATGTGGAACAGGAAGACACCGTACGCGGCAGCAACGGCAGCCCGAACCCCGAGGAAGGGCGAACGAGCCCCGGGGGCGGCCGGACCCGGTCCCGATCGAAGAAACAGGAGCGTCCCGCGCAGGGCGAGGGACTTCTCTCCCGCATCGTCGAAGTGGTGACGAGCAGGAGCTCGGACGCCAGCGAAGAGGAGCGAAGCGAACGCGAAGAGGATCCGGTCCGGATGCTCAAGGAGGACCATCGGAAGGTCGAGGCGCTCTTCGAACAGTACGAGAAAGCGGGAGAGGGCGCCCAGGCGTCTCGCAAGAACATCGTCGAGCAGATCTCACGAGAGCTCGAGATCCACGCACAGCTCGAGGAGCGGATTTTTTACCAGGGCTTCAAGACGGTCTCGAAGGAAGATCCCAAGAAAGTGGTCCGCGAGTCCTTCGAGGAGCACAAGATCGTCAAGACGCTCCTCGCCGAGCTCGCCGCTCTGCAACCCTCGGACGAACAGTTCGAGGCGAAGGTCACGGTGCTGAAGGAGTCCGTCGAGCACCACGTCGAGGAAGAGGAAAACGAGCTGTTTCCGGCAGCCGAAAAGCTCTTCAGCGAGGATCAAAAGCGGGACGTCGCCATGAGGATGCGGGAGTTGAAGTCGAAGCTCGGCGCCGAGCGCGCGGACGGCTGACGGAGGGAGGAGCGGGAACCGGAAATCGGGAATCGGGAGGCCGAGCGACCCAGGGGAGCGAGACGGCCGCGGTAGACCGCCGGTTAATTAGATCGGGAACCGCGAATCCGGATGCAACGCTCTTTTTCGATTTCCGATTCCCGATTCCCGATTCCCGGTTCAGGGTCCCGACCCTCTAGCCGCCCGCCGCCACGGTCTTCCCTTCCGGCAACCCGACCATTCCGGAGACGATCACGGCGAGGCCGGGAACCACGCCTTCGCCGGAGAGCTCCGTGGAGCCGTTCGACCGGAGGCCGGTGCGGACTTCGATCCAGTGGACGCGCCCATTCACCACCGCCGCGATCCGCGCGGTGCCGGTGACGTCGTCGCGCAGAACAGCCGCATCGGGAGCGACCAGAGCCGCCGGGCGCGACCCGACCGTGATCCGTGCAGTCCCGAACAGGTTCAGGGTGAGGCGCTCGGCCGAGCCAGGAAGATCGATGCGGACGGAACCGGAGAAATCCGCGGCGTTTGCCCCGGGGAGGATCGAGTGGACCCGCCCGGGGATTGCGGCCGGGCGGCCGGTGATCTCGACCCCGGCGGACTGTCCCGCGCGAATCCGCGGCAGGTCGTTCTGCGGGACATCGGCCAGGAACACGATCGAGGACGCGTCGGCGATCGTCAGAATCTCCTGGTCCTCGGCCACCTTGTCACCGCTCGCGGCCGCGTGGGAGAGGACGGGCCCGTCCGCGGAGGCGACAATCGATCTCCGCACGAGATTGCGCTCGGCGAGCGCCAGGGCCCGCTCCGCGTCCGCTCGCTCCGCGGGAGAGCGGGCTTCTCGCAGCATTTCGCGGGCCCCCGAGACCGCCGCCTCGCTCTCGCGCGCGACGATCGTCCCCACCGCTTGACCCCGCCGCACGACGTCTCCGTCGGTCACGCGCAATTCGAGGAGCGTGCCGGCGAACGGCGCCCGCACCTTCTGTTGCGAGAGCGCGGACGTGTGGCCCGGCCCGGAGACGGTTTCGGAAAGGCTCGCGGGCGAGACGCGGGCAATGCGTACGGGTGTCGGCGCGTCGGGAGCGGGAGCTTCCGGTTTCGCCGCAGCGGCGGTGTCGCTGCCCTTGCAGCCGGAGAGGAGCAGCAGCACGAGGGGTAACCAGGCGAGACGCTTCATGGCTCACTCCATCGGACGGCAACGGCTTCCGCGATGCGATAGCGCGAGATCGCGTCCGAGAGACGGACCGCTGCATCGACCGACGCGGTATACGCATCCAGCACCTCGAACGCCGTCGCGGCGCCGCCGCGGTAACGGCTCTCTGCCTCGAGGTAGGAGTCGCGGGCGGACGGAGCCGCTTCGGAAAGGATGCGGATCTGCTCGTAGGCGCTCTCGAGGGTGGCGCGCGCCTGCGCCCGCTGGCGCGCCACTTCCCTCTGCTGCCTCCGGACATTCAGGCGAGCGCTTTCCAGCCGGAGCTCCGCCTGGCGGATGCGGGAGCGGATCGCACCGAAGTCCCATACCGGCCACGCCAGGGAGAGCATGAAGGAGTAGCCCGCGTCGCGGCGCACCCGATCTCCGAGGTTCGCGTTGCGGTTTACGGCCAGAAGGTCGCCCGGCACGAGGCGGGAGGTATCCGAGCCCAGAAATCCGACGTCCCCCGTCAGGTTGAGATGGGGGCGCCTCTCCGCGCGCGCGGCGGAGACGTCGGCGTCCGCGGCGCGCGCGTCGGCGGCGGCGACGACCACCTCGGCCGCGCCTTCGAGCGCCGGCGGGACGATTGCCATCGCCCCCGGCGGCGAAGGGGCGGCGAGCGGAATCAGAGAGAGAGCTGCCGCGGGATCCCGGCCCATCAGGTCGTTCAGAATGAGTCGCGCCGCGTCGCGCCGTGCCAACGCGTCGACCAGACTTGCCCGCTCGGTGGCGAGCCTCACGTCGATCTTCAGAAGGTCCGCCGCCACGCCTTGTCCCGACGCGCGCCGGCTCTCGAGAGAAGTCCGGTAGCGCGCGAGGCGGTCGAGTCCGTCGCGCCGCGCGGCGGCCTCCCGCTCGCCCTGCAGAAATTCGCTGAACCGGCTGCGCACCTCGAGCTCGAGGTCCTTCTCCGCGATACGGTAGCGGGCCGCGGCGGCCCCGACCTCGGCCTCGCTCCTGGCGATGGCGGCGCGGCGCGCACCGCCGTCGTACAGCGTCTGACGCCCGACTGCCTGGAGACGGAACTCTCCGGCGTTAGTGATCGCCGGGTCGTAGCCGTTCGCCGGCGCATAGAGGAAGACCCCCTCGACCGCGACCTTCAGCCACCTCTCGGCCCGGGCTTCGCTCACCCTTTCGCGGGCAATCGAAAGATCGAGAGCGGGGATGGGCAGGCGGACGTTGGCCTGCCGGCTCGCGGCGAGCGCCTCCTCGAGCGTCATTGGCGTTTCTTGCGCCGCGAGCGCGAGCGCGCAGAGGAGCGACGCCGCCGCGACCGACGCGCGCAACAGGCTCAGGCGAAGAGGGCGGCCTCTCATCGACGGGGCTCCGCCGGCCGCGCGGCCGCCGCGGGGACCCGGCCGGCGAGCCGCCCGTGCGGGTCGAGCCAGCAATACAGGGAGGGCAGGATGAGCAGGATGAGCGGGCTCGAGAGGATGAACCCTCCGATGACCGCGATCGCGAGCGGCTGCTGCAGCTGCGAGCCCTCGCCGAGCGCGATCGCGAGCGGGGCGAGCGCGAACGCCGTCGAGAAGATCGTCATCATCACCGCGCGCACGCGCTTGCGCGACGCTTCAGCCCAGGCCTCCGCCACCGGGACGCCGTTGCGCAGCTCCTCGCGGGCGTCGTGAATCAGGAACACGGCCTTGTCTCCCACGATCCCGACCATCATGATCGCGCCGACGAAGCTCGAGATGTTGAGCGTCATCCCGGTCAGGAGAAGCGAACCGAGCACGCTCGTGAGCACCGTCAGCGCCATGATGACCGTGAGCAGCGGGGCCCGCCAGTCGCCGAACTCGAAGAGAAGCACGACAGCAACCAGGAGCAGCCCGCCGAAGAGAACCCCGAGCAGCCCCTTGAATGAGCTCTGCTGCTGTTCATACAGGCCCCCGAATCCTATGGACATTCCGGCGGGAAGGTTCAGGGTCGATGCGAGCTTTCTCCGGATCTCGCTCATCGCGCTTCCCAGGCTGCGGCCCGAGAGCCGCGCCGTGACTCCCAGGTAGGACCTCAGGTTTTCGCGCTGGATCTCGGCCTCAGGAGTTCCCGTCGATATCGTCGCGAGCTGAGAAAGAGGCACGAGAGCGCCGGAGGCGGTCTGCACCGGCAGGAGAGACAGACCGGCGATGTCGCTGGTCTTGCGCGAGAAGACGCGGATCGGGTAGAGGCGCTCCCGGATCCGGAGCGTCCCGGCGACGGTGCCGGAGAGCGCCGGCTCGACCTCGTTGTGCAGGGCCTCAGCGGTGACGCCGAACCGGGGGAGCGCTTCGGGGATGACGCGAACCGTGACGTTCGGCCCGGCGACCGTCAGACCGTCGAAGACGTCTTCCACACCGGAAACGCTTCCAAGAATCTTCGCGGCCGCCTTCGCGCGGTCCTGCAGGAGCGCCTGGTCCTCGCCATACAGTTTGATGTCGATCGGCTGGGGGACGCCCCCCGCGAGGTCGCCGATGTTGTCCTCGAGCAGCTGCCCGAAGTCGGCACGGACCGCGGGCTGCGACGCGGCGATCTTCACGCGCAGTTCGTCGATCACTTCCTCGACATCGCGACGGCGCCCCTTCGGCTTCAACCGGATCACGTAGTCGCCGCGGTTCGGCTCCGTGATGAAGAATCCGAGCTGCTCGCCGGTGCGGCGCGAGTAGCTGGCGACGTCCGGGAGCGAAACGATGATCTTCTCGACGCCGTCCAGCATCTGGTTGGTGTCCGTCAACGAAGTGCCTGCCGGCGTCCAGTAATCCAGGATGATCGATCCCTCATCCATGCCGGGAAGGAAGTCAGAACCGATCCCGCCATACAGGACCCACCCTGCAGCGAGGAGCGCCACGGTTATAGCGAGCGCGATCGACGGGTGACGGATGAAGAATCGCGCCAGCCTCGGAGGCCCCCTCTCCTTCTTCGGCTTCACCTTCGCGGCGGCCCGGAGGCTCTGCGCCGCGGCCGGCACGGCGAGCGCGGAAAGAAAGTACGAAACCGCGAGCGCCACCGCCATCGTGAAGGCGAGGGGCTTGAAGAATGCGCCCGCGACGCCGGAGAGAAGCGCGAACGGGAAGAAGATGATTACGGTCGAAAGGCTCGAGCCGGTCAGCGGCGGAAGCACCTCCGCGAGCCCGGAACGCACCGGATTGTCCGAGACCCGATCTTCGGCGTGGCGAGCGATGTTCTCGACGACGACGATCGCGTCATCAACGACGAGTCCGATCGCGGCGGCGATCCCACCGAGGGTCATCAGATTGATCGTCTGCCCGGAGACTCCGAGCGCGAGCAGGACGATTGAAACCGTGACCGGTATCGTCGCGACCGCGATCGCGGTGATTCGGAAGTTTCGCAGGTAGAGAAAGAGGACGATCGCAGCGAGCGCCACCCCGATCAGGATCGCGTCGCGGACGCCATTGACCGAATGTCGGATGAACTCCGCCTGATCGTAAAACGTGGTCCAGCGCACCCCTTTCGGGAGGAGGTCCGGACGCTGTTTCACCAGCGCCTCGACCCCGGTCGCGATCGCGAGCGTGCTCGCGTCGGGCTGCCGGATGATGTTCACGAGAACGGCGGGCCGGCGCTCCGAGGTGGTCCGCACGTAGGAGACCGCGTCGGCCGCCGTGATCTCGCCGAGCTGTCCGAGAGGCGCGGCGACGCCGCCCTTCGGGGGCGGCACTGCGATCCGGGCCAGCTCGTCGAGCCCGGCGGGCTTGCCGGTGACGAGCGAGAGGTAAAGCTCGTGGTTCGCCTCGACGAGCCCGGCGGAGTTCAACACGTTGTTCTTCCGGATCGCGTCGACGACGTCGCTCGCCGAGAGCCTCCGCGCGGCGAGCCGTTCGGGGTCGAGCCGCACCTGGAATTCCCGCATGGCACCGCCCTGGACCTGGACCTGTGAGACCCCGGGGATCTGGATGAGCGCCGGCCGGAGCTGAAAGTCCGCCAGCTCGCGAAGGCTCGAGGGCGAAAGGGTGTCGGAGGTCAGCGCGTAACCGAGGATCGGGAAAATGGCCGTGTTCATCCATTCCGCGTCGATCCGCGTTTCGGCCGGAAGGCCCGGCCTCGCTCGCGCGATCTCCGCCTGGACGCGCTGGAGAGCGAGCTGCATGTCGGTCCCCCACGAGAACTCGGCGCTGATCTCGACTGAGCCGCGCGTCGTCGTCGAGACGACCTTCTGAATCCCGGGCACCCTCAGGATCCCTTCCTCGAGGGGCCGGGTCACGGTGGGAATCATTTGCGCGGCCGGTTCTTCCGCGCTCTCCGCGATGACCTTGACGCGCGGAAACGTGACGGTCGGGAAGATCGCGGAAGGCAGCCGGGTCGCGTACCAGACACCTCCCGCGCAAAGGACGAGCAGGAGGAGGAAAAGCGCCTGGGGACGCTGCGTGAGGCGGTCCGAGATGCTCATGAGGGCGAGAATTCCTCCCTGTCATCGCAGGCGCGTAGCTGCCGCCGCCCGGCTGCGGGAGGGTATCAACTCTCGGCCCTGGCGCTATTCACCCCCGACGCCGCTCCCCGGGGCGGCGGCAGCGCCAGGAGGCGGCGGGATCCTGAGCCCGCCGCGTGGCGGCGCGATCTGAGCGCGCCGCGCGGCGGCGCGACGGCGGGCGAGCTCCGACGTGACACCGTGGTGGGCATGGGATGCAGAGCGTCCGGAGGTTCTCGAGCCCGCACCCTCCCCCGCCTTCAACGACCGGCACGAGGTGATCCGCCTCCCAGAGAGAGCGCCGGACCGCGATCCAGGGCCTCCGCGCGCGAATCGTGACCGCCCGTTCGAACCCGGCGGCGAGCTCGCGCGCCTTCCGCACCGTTTCGTCCTTCGGATCCTTTCTCCGCAGTCGCGCGAGCGCGCGCTTCCTCGATTCCGTGTCGAGGCCGCAGGAAGCGCACACGCCGCGGTCCCGTTCGAAGACGCGGCCGCGCGCGGCGGACGGCGACGTGCGGACCAGCAGCGCGTCGACGCAGCCCTGCGAGCAGAACGTGCGGCGGGGCCGCGGCACTCGTCCCCGCATTCGCGGCAGAGCGGATTGCCGCTGCCGTCGCGCAGGACGGGGCGGTCGGAACCTCTGAGCGCGCGCGCGAAATGGGGCTTCACCCTGTCGGACCAGAATACCCCTTTGTACGGCTGCGAACATCATCCGGGCACGTCCCCGTGAGAAGGTCCTCTCCGGATCGCGACGGTCACAGGAGGAGCTATGACATCGCTCGGTTGCTGTCATTCGGGATGCGCCAGCCACGTCATCCTTTCGGCGAAGGTTTCCTCCCGGAAGCAGGAGGCCTTCTGCGGCCACGGGCACGCGGTCTGGGCCTGGAAGACCAAGGAAGGCCGCTGGGCGGCCGAACCGCGCGCGACCGGGTCATCCGCCGAGGGACCTCGCGTCGCCAGGCGTGCGTGAGGCCGCAGACCCTCCGTCTTCCCGTCCCGCTGACAGCCCCTCCCGCCGGAGCGTTGCGTCTTTGACCCGCTCTGCCGCCCCGATCGAGCGAAGGCCTGCCGGGTTTTACCGGACGCGCGGCCGCCGCGGGCGACGCGCGGGCGGGTTCGCGTTCTTCCTGCTGGCGCCGTTCGTCGCGTGCCGCCCGTTGCCCGGCGCCGGTCCGCAAGGAGCGGCTCGAAAACGGCCTGAGGGTGCTCGACGTCGCGAACACGCTGTCCCGTTTCGTGACGTATTTCGACGGCGCCAGGCGGCTGGATGAGGAGCTTTCGCGCCTGCTCGCCGTAACCGCGTCGGACGTCGCGCGCGTCGCCCGAACATATCTTCGGAGAGAAATCGTTCGGTCGTCGTCGTTCTCCCGTAGCTTCTCCCCGCTCAATTGCCGCCCGGCGAATCCGTACGAATTTTCGCCTGCGGCATTCCGGGGAGGCGGGCCCGTGCGACAACCAGCAGGCGTACCGCGATCACGGCCCTCGCCGCGCCCCTCTGGTCGCGCCGGCAGGGCCGGCGACGATCCCCCGGCTCTGGATCGCCGAAACCAAAAACATCGGCCTGCTGTTTCCTCTCTTGTTCCGCGGCCGGTTTGTTTTAAGCTCCGCCCATGGTGCTCACAACCGAGGACGCGAACGACGCGACCGACAGACGGATCGCAGAGGGTCTCGCGAAACGGACCGGGGGGCAGCTGCGTCTGCTCCGCTACACCCGCGACCCGGCCGAGGCGGACAAACTGCGCCAGCTTCTCGAGGTCTCCGAGGATTACCAGGGCGGGGTCTCTCCCACGAACCGGAGAGGCGGGCCGGGCTACTTCTATCTCTGTCGGGCGCCGCAGGGACTCGAGATCGCGCGCGGAGAAGGCGACAGCCCCGAGCTCGCGATCTGCGACGGCTTCCTGGATTTTCTGAGCAAGCCGCTCAACCGGTAGACGGTAGACCGGTAGAGCCCGCGGGTTCCGCCGCAGCGCGACACCTTCCCGCGCAATTCGTACGCCGCCGTAAGTTGTCGCCCGACCGCCGTTCGATACCCTCTCCCGTCGTGGACTGTGGACTGCAAAATTCGCTCTCCGCTCAGGGTTGATTGATGGCGAAACCGGAGCCGTACCCGGGTTACGAGAACCGTGTCCTCGCCGCCCTGCCCCGGGCGGAATACGACCGCATTCGGAATTCGCTCCACAGTGGTGCGCCTCGAGCGCCGTAAGGTCCTCCATGCGCCGGGGACTCGGATGTCGCGCGTCTACTTCCCGCGTACGGCCGTCGCCTCGATGATCACGACGATGCAGGACGGCTCGAGCGTCGAAATCGCGAGCGTCGGCAACGAGGGACTCGTCGGTCTGCCGGTTTTCCTCGGGACGCACTCGACGCCGCTCGAGGTCTTCGTGCAGGTGGAAGGCGAGGCGGTCGCACTGCCCGCCGCCGCGCTCCGCCGGTCCACGGGCCCCGGCGCCGCTCCACGCGCTCCTCCAGCGCTACACCCAGGCGCTCCTCTCGCAGATCGCGCAGTCCGGCGCCTGCAACCGCCCTCCATCCGATGGATCAACGCTGCGCACGCTGGGTGCTTCTGACGCACGACCGGGTCGCCGGCGACGAATTCCCGCTGACGCACGAGTTTCTGTCTTTGATGCCGGGGGTCCGCCGGGCGTCCGTGAGCACGGCCGCGAGCATTCTCCAGAGAGCCGGATACATCCGCTACCACCGCGGCCGGATCACGATTACCGACCGAGAGGGGCTCGAAGAGGCATCCTGCGAGTGCTACAAGGTCATTCGATTGGAGTATGAGCGGCTGATCGGCTGATCGGATGAACTCCGCGGCCTTCTCGCGGCCGCGCACCCGCGCTTGAAAGCGTAGACTCCCGGGATGAATAAAACCCGCGTTTCCGCGTCGGCCGCTGTGGTCGCGTTCGCTCTGGCGTCCGGTGCCTTGCGGGCCGCCGACGCAAACAAATTCACGGTCACGATGCTGCCGCTTCCGGGCGCGAGCCCTGCCGGCATCAGCATGGATTACCTCGGTTACGACCCCGACACGAATGCCGTGTGGGTGCCGGCCGGCAATACCGGCTCCGTAGACGTCATCGACGCCGCCACGAAAGCGGTGACCCCGCTCGCGGGCTTCCCGAAGGGCGAGATGGGATCGGGGAACCGGAAGCGGGTGGTCGGTCCGAGCTCGGTCACGTTCGGCAAGGGCACGGCCTACATCGGCGACCGCTTCGATTCCAGCGTGACCGCCGTCGACACCCGGACTCACAAGCTCGGGGCGTCGGTGAAGCTCGATTCGATGCCGGACGGACTCGCCTACGTCGGCTCGACGAACGAAGTCTGGGTCACGACGCCTCGAGACAACACGATCCGGGTTCTCGACGCGTCGACGCTCGCACAGAAGGCGAAGCTCACGTTCGAAGGAAATCCGGAGGGGTTCGCCGTGGATGGGACGCGCGGACGCTTCTACACGAACCTGGAGGACAAGGACCTCACGCTGGCGATCGACCTGAAATCGCACAAGACGGTTGCCACCTGGAAGCCGGCCTGCGGCGAGGACGGTCCGCACGGACTGAAGCTCGACGAGAAGGGCGGATACCTGCTCGTCGCGTGCAGCACGAAGACGGAAGTCTTAGACGCGGGCCACTCGGGCGCCCTGCTTTCCTCGATCGAGACCGGCGACGGCGTTGACGACCTCGATTTCGCGCCCTCCACCCGCGTCGTCTACGTGGGAGCCGCGAAAGCCGGCACGCTGACCGCGGCGCGCCTGGACGGAGCGGGCAAGCTCACTCTGGTCGCGAAGGTGCCGACACATGCCGGCGCGCGCAACGGCGTGGTGGCGAAGGACGGCACCGTCTTTCTCGGCCACTCTTCCCTCGGGAATCTGTCAGACCTCGTGGTGGTGACGCCCGGAAAATAGAGAGTGGCCGAAACCGGGATCACCCCGGCGGTGTGCGCGTCCTGGAATCTATGGCTTCGGCGCCCCCGGCAGATACGCCGAGGGGATCGGATTGTCGGGGCGCTCGACGTCCCACGCCACCGAAGCGATCCACCACCGTCTTCCGTCCCGGAGAAGCTGGATCGAGTGGATGCCCCGCTCGAAGGGCGCCGCGTCCGCCTGCGTGCGCGACTCGTACGTCGAGAAGACGTGGCAGACGCTCCCGAAGCAGTCGGTGCGCCTCGCGATCTCCCGCTCGATCAAGCCGCCAGCCTTTTCCTTCCGGGCGGCGGCGGTTTTTTCGTAACGGTCGGCGAGGCCGTCGACGTCGCTGACCGCGAACTTCTCACCGGCCGCCTTCGGGGGAATCACCATTCCGACGTAGAGAAAGATCGTGCGCAGGCGCTCGAAATTTGGAGCCGCTTCCGGATTATGGGACACGGCGGCGTAGTACGCGGCGACTGCAGAGTCCACCGAAGCGGCATCGGCAGGAACGGCGGCTTCCCGCCGGCCGAGCGGCTGGCCGGGCGCCGCCGCGCAGACGACGAACGGGAGCGCGGCAAGGAAAATCTGAATCCGCGCCGCGGACCGTCCGTTCCCCTCCCCGCGGTTTATCGACGGCCTCCCGCCGGACGCCGACGCCGACGCCGGCTGGAGAATCCCAAAGCGCCTCGCGGCGATGGGTTTCGCTCTGTCCATATTCGTCGCCTCCTTCGGACCCGGCCGGGAGAGCTTAACGAAACACCCGGCGCGGCTCAGGGTCCCCGGGCACCTCTTCACCGCGGACGGTAGCGCCGTCTGAGGAGACCGATCTTCATCTGGAGGTCGCACGAAATCCGACGGCGCAGATCCCGTCCGACAGCTTGCCCGGACTGAAGACCGAGTCGGTTTCATGCCCGGTGATCTTCTTCGCTACCGCCTGCGGCACGCCGGCTCGAATCATAGAAAGGAACATGTCGCGCGAGGTCGCGACGGCGGCGAATAGCTGTCGACCGCTCCGCCGGGGCCTGGTGGATCGCCTCCGCAATGGTCGCGAAGGGCCAAGGGGGCAGCGTGTCCGCCGGGAGCAGGGTCCTGGCTAACGACTCCCACTCGTCGACGATGGGGGCAGGCGCTGACGGATGAAATGGCAGAATCTCATGGGCTATTCTGTGGGCGCCCGGCAGAAGGGCCACTTCGGAGGGTATTATTGTTTCGCATCGCGCGCGTCTCTTTCATGCGGGTCGCCCGTTTCGTTAACCGCCATAAGGCATTTGGCCACGCGACCGCCCCACGTTCCTTTGGGAAGGCTCTTGATGCGTGACGACATGATCAAGCAGGCGCTTGGTGAGTGCGGCGTTGACGCCGACTCGCCAGCCATTGCGCACGCAACCGTCACAGCGTTGACCCGGTTGCTGGAGCAGCTCAAGCCTTTGGTGGGCGAGCTCGCCTGGCGCGCCTTATACGTGCGCAGCCTTCATTTGGCGCGCTCCTCGTTCATCAAGCCCGACGTTGACAAGAACTCGCCGGGCGATCTGTTGAATCCCCTGCAGCACGACCTCTCAACTCGACCTCAGGCCGCCGCCCGCGCTGCGGCCGAGGCTTTGTTGCTTGCCCTCGCCGATCTGCTCGTTTCCTTGATCGGCAATTCCTTGACCGTCCGCTTATTGCACAAAGCATGGGACATGCCGGCAGCGGGAACGTCTGCGCAGGAGAAACCGCAATGAACGAGAGGGTTGTCATCCGTCGGCTTGCGACCGGAGTACCCGGTCTCGATGCGCTACTCGGCGGCGGCCTGGCCGAGTTTTCCTTCAACATCCTGGCCGGGCCACCCGGTGCCGGCAAGACGACCCTCGCGCATCAAATTATGTTCGGGCTCGTCAATCCCAAACGCCGCGCCCTGTTCTTCACGGTGCTCGGCGAGCCGGCGTTGAAGATGCTGCGCTACCAGCAGCAGTACAGCTTTTTCGATACCGAGAAGATCAACGACGACTCGATACGCTTCCTCAACATAGGCGACGAGGTGCTGGGCGGAAACTTCGAAGCGGTCTTCGCGCGGATCGTCAGGGAAGTCGACCAGTTCGAGCCCGGGATGGTGTTCGTCGACTCATTTCGATCAGTGGTGCAGGCGGCCCGGGCCTCCGACCAAGTGACCGCTCTGCAGCACTTCGTGCAGCAGCTGGCCATGTATTTGACGAGTTGTCAGGCCACGACCTTCCTGCTCGGCGATTACATGAGCGTCGACAGTGAGGCAAACCCGGTGTTCACGATCGCTGACGGCATCTTGTTGCTGATGCCAACCGTGCATCGCAACTCGATGGTTCGCAAGATCCAGGTGGCCAAGATGCGCGGGCAGGCGACCATCGCTGGCCTGCACACGTTTCGGATCAGCGACGAGGGTGTGCAGGTCTTCCCTCGCACATTGTCGATTGGAGCCGCAAAGTCGGGTGCAACCGGGGATGCCCAGTCTTCCATGCGGCCGCCGCTGTCCATGGGCGTGGCCGCGCTCGACGAGATGATGGGGGGAGGCGGTCTGCCGGCAGGTTATTCGCTGCTCGTCGCGGGACCGTCTGGCTCGGGCAAGTCTTTGCTCGCGACCGCGTTTCTCGCCGAAGGTGCACGTCTTGGAGAAAAGGGAGTCGTGGCTGCCTTCGAGAAGAGCCCCGGTCAGTCGCACAACCCCCGTCTCGATGACCTGGTCGCCGCCGGACATGTCGGCATTGTCGACACGCGGGCATTGGACCTCTCCATCGACGAGACGCTCTTCGCGCTCACCGAGATGATCGAGCGCACCGGTGCAACCCGGGTCGTCATTGACTCTCTCTCGGGCTTCGAGCTCGCCCTGGCGCCCACTTTCCGCGAGGACTTCCGCGAATCGCTCCATCGCATGGTGACCGTGCTGACCTTCAAGGGCGCAACTGTGCTGATGGTCTCCGAGCTGGAGGACCGCTATAGCGACCTGCGGTTCAGCCCGTACGGAGCGGCGTTCCTGACCGACGCGATCATCGTGCAACGCTATGTCGAGTTGGAGGGCGAGTTGAAGCGCGTCATGGCGGTGGTCAAGGTCCGCAACAGGGCACACAGCCATGCGTTGCGTCTGTATGACATCACCAACGACGGGATCGCCATCGGCGAGCCTCGGCCCGAGATCGAAGCGCTGCTGACGGGTCATCCGCGACCGGCGGCTGTTTCCGCCGCTCGCCCGGCAACAGGGAAGGCTTGACCTGGCTCCAGAAGACGAAGGAGGCGGCGTCCGACGTTCCCTCGAGGAGCGGGAAGAAGCCTTGCGGCAAGGTCAGGCCGTCCTGCGCGAGCGGATGCAAGCTCTTGCCAAACGCGAAGCGGCGGCCGGCGCCTGGGCGGACAGTGCAAGGGTTCGCGAGGAAGAACAACGCGTAGACGCCGCAGCGAAGGCAGAACTCGACATTCAAAACAGCGAGCTGCGCCAGGCGAATGAGCACCTGGTTCTCGCCACCCTGGAGGCCCAGGAACTACGCGAAGCAGCGGTCGCCGCGCGAAAACGCCAGGATGAATTCCTCGCGATGCTCGCACACGAGTTGCGCAATCCTCTCGGACCCATTCGCAATTCGGTCGAGATCCTCTTTCGCCTGCCCGAGACGCAGCCCGCGCCTCGACCCGTCCTGGCGATCATTCGCCGCCAGGTGGAGCTCATGGCGCGGCTCCTCGACGACCTTCTCGACGCGGCCCGAGTGACGCAGGGCAAGGTTGTTCTGCTACGCCGGCCGACGGAGGTCTCGGAGTTCATTCGTCGGGCCGTCGAGACGACGAGCGAATCCATCAGTGGACGGCACCAGGACCTCAAACTCGAGCTCCCTGACCAGCCGCTCTACGTTGACGGCGATGCGGTGCGCCTGGCGCAGGTTCTTGCCAACCTGCTGCAAAATGCGTCCAAATACACGCAAGACGGCGGTGTGATTGGCCTGCGGGCCACAGGTCAGCCCGGCTCGGTCGTGATTCGTGTCATTGACAACGGAGAGGGCATCACGGCCAAGATGTTGCCGCACGTCTTCGACCTTTTCGCTCAGGACGAGCGCACGATGGCCCGCAGCTATGGTGGCCTGGGCATCGGTCTGACCATAGTGCGGCGGATGGTGGAGCTGCACGGCGGGACTGTCGCGGCACGCAGCGACGGACCCGGACAGGGCAGTGAATTCATCGTCACTCTGCCGCGCATAGAGCCTGACAAAGTCGCCGAGAGTGCTCCCCTTGCCGTGGAAGGGTCGGCACCCGTGTCCGCACGCGTCTTGTGCATCGAGGACAACGTCGATGCGGCTGAGGGTCTCTCGATGTTCCTGCGTTCATCGGGGCATCAGGTCGAAGTCGCTCTCGATGGACAAACAGGCCTGGAGCTTTTTGATCAGTTAAAGCCCGATGTCGTGATCTGCGATATCGGTCTGCCCGACATCAACGGCTATGAGGTGGCCAGGCGGATGAGGGAGCGCCGTCCGTCGCGGTCGCCCACCATGATCGCGCTTACGGGCTATGGAAGGGCCGAAGATCATGAACGTACCCTGGCCGCCGGGTTCGAGCATCATCTCGTCAAGCCCGCAAACCCTGGCGCGTTGCTGCGTCTCATTGACTCCGCGATTCGAGCCCAGGAGTGGGCTGAATCAGCGCGGGGGGCGTTGAGCCGCCCCGGATCTTTTGCGGAGAAGGATCGGCGTGAACCGCCCGCCTGACAAACGAGAGGTTACGGTTGCAACGAAGACGGTTGCTCTCTTAAATGAACAAGCCGAAGGATTACGGGCGGAAATCGCTCGCTTGCGGAAGGAGCTGGCGGCCGTTCAAGAAAAGTCCGCCAGGGCCCAGAGCGCCGACATCGTGGAAGCGAACGAGGCGCTCGTCCTGTCTGCGCTCCACGCTGACACAGTTGCCGAATCGGTGATTGGCGAGATGGACGAGCTTACGCGGGTCAGTCAACGCGATGCGCTGACTGGTACACCCAATCGGGCACTGATGCTCGACCGGCTGGAAAGCGCCATCACTCTCGCGCGGCGGCGGGGCACGCGTCTCGCCCTGCTCTTTGTAGACCTGGACCGCTTCAAGCAAATCAACGACACCTTTGGCCACTCGTCTGGGGACGCCGTGCTGCGGCACGTTGCGCAGCGCATGGAGTCGGTCGTCCGCGACTCCGACACCGTCAGTCGCCATGGCGGCGACGAGTTCCTGGTCCTGCTCGCGGAAGTGTCCCATCCGACGGACGCCGCACTGATCGCTGCCAAGATGCTGGTGGCCATCGCTGAACCCGGACCGCCCTCGGTGCCGGAGGTCTCCGCAAGCATAGGTATAGCTGTCTATCCGGAAGACGGCATTGACGCTGCTGCCCTCATAGGCAACGCGGACGAGGCTATGTACCGGTCGAAGAAACGCGGACGTGGAGGCTTCACGTTCCACGGAAACCAGTTACCACGCGAGCCAGCAACCTGAAAGCGCCCGTCAGAGAAAAACCGGGGAGTG
This sequence comes from Thermoanaerobaculia bacterium, assembly GCA_038229875.1. Classification (GTDB taxonomy): domain Bacteria; phylum Acidobacteriota; class Thermoanaerobaculia; order UBA5066; family Gp7-AA6; genus JALYUA01. The sequence goes on from JBBROA010000029.1 coordinate 28,063, forward strand.
CCCTCGAGGGTCTTTCATGCGCCTGCGATCATCCGCGTCGGCGCGCTTGAATCAATCGGTGGACCGCATCGCGGTCGAACCGAAGCTGCCCAGGGCCGACGTCCACGGCGCCCGCCTTCAGGTCCGTACGCCAACTCCATGTTAGGCGGGCCGCGGACCTCGATTCACGAGAAGGGCTCCGGATTCTTGACCAATTGCCCGCTATGCGGCGCCGACACTTCCGCCGGAGAACCGGGCGGCCTTATCCGTTTTCACCGAGCCGCCGAGGCCATCTCGAGTTCCTCCGGGAGAAATGCAAGCCTGAAGAAAACGTCAAGACCCTGTGATCATTTCTGCCGAGGGTTTCCGCGAAGCGGGACAAAAGTCGGGATCGATGCGAAGCCGGGCCGGAGTGAGGGGGCTCGGCAGCCGGAGCAGTGTTTGAGATTTGTGATCGTCGATCGCCTCCTCCTCCTCCTCCTCGCCCGGTATCAAGTAGGCGTGGGCGAGTTCCCACCGGACCCCCATCCCTACATCGTCGGCCCTGGTACGCATATCAGGCCGCATACGAATCACCGCCAGAGCCGGTTATGGGTTGGTGGGGCCTTGGGCGGCGGCCGCGAGCGCTGAGAATGTTCGTCCGGGAAGTTACCCTGGCGTACGCCGAACAGAATACAATAGGCAGTATGCACCTAGTCGCTGACCGGCCCAATCTGAGCGAGGAAATCGCCGACGCTTTGCGCGAAATGATCGTGGACGGCCGGCTCCCGCCGGGAGGACGGTTGAACGAAGTCCATCTCGCGGCACGTCTCGGGGCCAGCCGCACTCCGCTCCGTGAGGCGCTCGGCCGGCTCGCGGCTGAGGGAGCGGTGACGAGTTCGCCGCGGATCGGGTTCTTCGTCGGACCCCTGACCGCCTCGGAATTTCAGCAGATCTATCCCATCCGGGCGATCCTCGATCCCGAAGCGCTGCGGCTTACGGGAATCCCGTCCGCAAAGCGGATCGCCCGGCTCGATGCGATGAACAAGAGGCTCACGGAGCGAGGCGACGCCGAAAGCGTGATCTCGCACGACGACGCGTGGCATTTCGAGCTCCTGTCGGAATGCCCGAACGTCGTCCTGATCGAGTTGATCGGGCAGTTCATGCGGCGAACACGACGCTACGAGATCGCCTACATGCGGGAGAGTCAGAACGTCAGGGCCGCAACCGGCCATCATCAGAAGATCCTGGCGGCCCTACGGAAGGGCGACCTCGCTCGAGCCTGCGACGAGCTTCGCCGAAACATGCTGAGCGGGATTCCGCCCGTCCTCGCGTGGCTCGATAAGCGCGACAAGAAGCCCAGTGAAAAATAGCCATGCCCCTGGCGCCTCGTTGCTCTGGAGATCTCGTTCTCGAGGCACGTCAATCCGGACCGAACGGACTTCGCTCGTGATGGGGGTCTCCGGGGCGTTCCGCATCGTTCGGGCGACCGATCCGAGGCGTGCTCGCGAATCCGCGGCGGGACTTGCAGAGAGGTTCATGCAGCCCGAAACCGCGCGCGGAACCTTCTTCGAGTCCCGTGCTCCGACTCCGGAGGGCGGCGCCTGTGCCTGACAGGGTGGCGCCAGGCGTCCGCGAAATCCCGGACCGCGTTTTGCGGCTTTTCGTCCGGGTCATCCCGCCGACTCTTTCTCGGCTGACCGGGCCCGAACTCGATCGCTTGAACCTCCTCCTCAATTCTGCGAAAATAGAAATTGTACGCCGCGACTCCTCCCTTGCGAACACTACGGGAATCCCTCGCAGAAAGGCGCATGGTGGTCAGATGCTTCACGAATTCCTCTCGGTCAATCGGAACGAGCTGATCGATCGATGCAGACTGAAGGTCGCTCAACGGCCCGAGCCGAAGGTGACCGAGGGCGAGCTGAGACATGGAATTCCGCTGTTCCTGGATCAGCTCATCAAGACGCTTGAGATGGAGCAGACGACCGACCCGATGCGGAGTCGCGAAGTTTCCGGCCCGTCGGACGGAGGGAAGGTGGAGTCGGACTCCTCCGAAATCGGGAAGACAGCGGCACAACACGGTCGTGAGTTGCAGCGGCACGGGTTTACGGTCGAGCAAGTTGTTCACGACTACGGCGACCTCTGCCAGGCGATCACGGATCTGGCGTTCGAGCGCGACGCGCCGATCTCAGTTGACGAATTCCGAACCCTCAACCGCTGCCTCGACAACGGCATCGCTGTCGCCGTCACGGAATTCACTTCCAAACGCGACACTGGTTTTGCGGACTTGCAGACGAGCTCGTTGAATGAACGGTTGGGATTCTTCGCACACGAGCTGCGAAATCGCCTCTCGACGGCCAACCTCGCGCTTGCCGCCATCAAGGCCGGGAAAGTGGGATTAGAGGGGGCGACGGGTGCGGTCCTGGACCGTAGCCTGGTCGGATTATCCAACCTCATCGATCGAACCCTCAGCGAGGTTCGCCTGGCAGCCGGAGAACCGGCGCACCAGCGGCTATTTTCTCTCGCGGACTTCATCGCTGAAGTGAAGCTGTCCGGATCGCTGGAAGCGCAGGTCAAGGAGAGCGTCCTGGTCGTCTCGGATGTTGACCCGCAACTTGCGATTGGTGCCGACCGGGACCTGCTTTTCGCGGCGGTCGGGAACGTATTGCAGAACGCCTTCAAGTTCACGCGCCCACACACCGAAGTCAGACTGAACGCGTACGCGGCTGGCGACCGGATCCGAATCAACGTCGAAGACAACTGCGGCGGCCTTCCACCGGGCAATCCGGAAGAGATGTTTCTGCCGTTCAAGCGAGGAAGCGCGGACAACACCGGCCTCGGGCTCGGCCTGTCGATTTCTAGAAACAGCGTCAAGGCGAACGAGGGCACGCTGACCGTGCTCGATAAGCCCGGCTTCGGCTGTGTGTTCACCATGGACCTGCCTCGCCACACGATGCCGTCATCCGTTCTCGTGCCGTGAGTGTTCTAGAGGACAAGTCGGGTCCCGTCTCAGGCGATGACTCGCCCGGCCCCTCACGGAGCCGGGGCAACCCCGAGAGGGGAGATAAGAGAAAACCCCCGAAAATTCGGGGGCCCGTGTCGCGTGCGTGCGCGTGAATGGCGGGGTCGACGGGACTCGAACCCGCGACCTCCGGCGTGACAGGCCGGCGTTCTAACCAACTGAACTACGACCCCGCAGTCGAAGAGCGCGAATCATACACAGGTCGAGCGCTCCCTGCTACACTCGCGCGCTTTGGAAAATCCTCCCGCGTCGGCTCTCCGCAAATCGCGGGGAGGCGGTGACGGCCACATCGGGGGCATCACGGAATGGACCCGGAAGACGCGCGGAAGACTCCGGTCGGACGCCTCCTCGTGTCCGGCTCCGGCCTCCTCCTCCTCGTGCTTCTCTGGAGCGCCGCGATTGCCGTGACGGATCAGAAGCTCCTTCCGGGGCCCTGGAAGGTCGCGGCGGCCATCGGCGAGCTCGCTCAAAAGGGCTTTCTGGTCAAGCACGTCGTCGCGTCTCTCTTCCGCGTGACGTGGGGTTACCTTCTCGCGGTGATGATCGGCGTCCCGCTGGGGATCGTCCTCGGATGGCGCCGCCGGGCGGAGATGGCCTTTGCGCCGCTCATCGAGTTTCTTCGGCCCATCTCTCCTCTCGCCTGGATTCCCATCGCGATCCTCTGGTTCGGGGTGGGTGATCTCGCCGCGATCTTCATCATCTTTCTCGCGTCGCTCCTCCCTCTGACGCTCACGGCGATGAACGCCGTCGGAAGCGTCACGACCACGCACTGGAATGCGGGACGCAACTTCGGCCTCTCCCCCGCGGACCTGGCGCGAAAAGTCCTCGCGCCAGCGATCCTTCCTCAGTTGATCGTCGGGCTGCGCCTGACGCTCGGAATCGCGTGGCTCGTCGTCGTCGCGGCCGAGATGATCGCCGTCAATTCCGGGCTCGGGTTCCTGATCATCGACGCGCGCAACGCCGGGAACCGGTACGACCTCGTCGTCGCCGGAATGGTGCTCATCGGCCTGATCGGCCTCGGCCTCGATCTCGCGATGCGCCGGCTCGAACGGCTTCCCGCCGCGAGCTGGGGCTACCAGACGGCTGCCGAGTCGGCGTGAACCAGAGAGCGGAGCCGCTGCCGGACCGCCTGAAGCTGTCGATCCGCGGGCTCGAGATGGTCTTCCGCGCCGAGGGCAAGGAGACCGACGTTCTCCACGGGATCGACCTCGACGTGCGAGAGGGCGAGTTCGTCTGCATCCTCGGCCCTTCCGGCTGCGGCAAGTCGACGCTCTTGAACGTCGTCGGGGGCTTTCTGACGCCGACCGCGGGCTCCGTGACGATCGACGGCGAGCCGGTGAAGGGGCCCGACCCGCGGCGGATCTTCGTGTTCCAGGAGCGCGGGGTCTTTCCGTGGCTGACGGTCGAGGGGAACATCGGGTTCGGGCTGGGCCGCCTCTCGGCCGCCGAGCGGCGCGAGCGCATCGCGCATTACGTCCGGCTGGTCGGGCTGGCGGGGTTCGAGAGCTCGTACCCGCAGGAGCTCTCCGGCGGTATGAAACAGCGCGTCGAGGTCGCCCGCGCCCTCGCCGTCAACCCCGACATGCTGTACTTAGACGAGCCGTTCGGCGCGCTCGACTCGATCACGCGGCTCGTCATGCGCTCGGAGCTGCTCCGCATCTGGGAGGCCGAGAAGAAGACGATCCTCTTCGTCACACACGACATCGACGAGTCCGTCCAGCTCGCCGACCGCGTCATCGTGATGTCGGCGAGGCCCGCGACGATCCGCCGTGTCGTCACGATCGACCTTCCCCACCCGCGAGACCTCTCTTCCCGCCGCTACCTCGAGCTGCGCGACGGCATCTTCGAAGAGATCGGCCTGGCGCACAAAATCTGATCCCATGAAGACCCGTGGAATCGGCAGGGTTCTCTGGCCGGCGCTCACGACCGCGGTGCTGCTCGTCGTCTGGCATCTCGCCGTGCGGTGGACGAAAACCCCCGTGTTCCCCTCGCCGCTGCAGGTGGCACGCGGTTTCGGCGAGCTCGCCCGCCGCGGGGTCCTTCTCCGTTACGCCGCGGACTCGCTCTTCCGCGTCGGCTCCGGTTACGGGCTCGCGCTCCTCCTCGGGATCCCGACCGGGCTCCTGCTCGGATGGTCGCCGACCGGAGCGCGGGCCGTGAATCCCGTGATCCAGCTCCTGCGGCCGATCAGCCCTCTCGCGTGGATTCCGGTGTCGATCGTCCTCTTCGGCATCTCGAACTTCGCGACGATCTTTCTGATCTTCCTCGCGTCGTTTTTCCCGATCGTCGTCGCAACCATGAACGGAGTGCGCGGCATTCCGGCGATGTACCTGCTCGCGGGGCGCAATTTCGACCTCTCGCCGGTCGCGCGGCTCTGGCGCGTCATGCTCCCCGCGGCGCTTCCGCAGGTCCTGACCGGACTCCGGATCGCGCTCGGGATCGCCTGGCTCGTCGTCGTCGCGGCCGAGATGATCGCGGTCGATTCGGGCTTGGGCTACCTCGTGATCGACTCGCGCAACGCCGGGAAGCGATACGACCTCGTGGTCGCCGCCATGATTCTGATCGGCCTGATCGGCGTCGCCTTGAACATCGGAATGCGGCGGGTCGAGCGGCTCCGCTCGGTCCGTTGGGGATTCCGGGCGGCATGAGCGGCGCGCCCCCCCATCCTTCCGAGCCGCGCCGGCCGCGCATCGGCCGACGCCTCGCCGCGGGAGCGCTTCTCTGGACGGCCGCGCTCACAGGCGCGCACCTTTCGCTGAACGTCGACTGGTCGTCGTTCATGAACGAGAGGCTGCCGATCGCGAAGCGCAAATTAAACGTCGCCTACATCCCGGTGACGTGCCACCTCGCGTGCCCCGTCACGGATTTCATCTCCCGATACTCGCTCTCCGGAAATCTCTTCATCCCCCGCATGTTTCAGGGGTTCCCGGAGATCAAGGAGGCGCTGATCTCGAACCGGATGCAGGTGGGGTTCATGGTCGCGCCGATGGCGATCGCGCTGAAGGCGCAAGGCGTGCCGATCAAGATCGTGTACCTCGGACACAGGTACGGGAGCGCGGTGGTCGTCCAGAAGGACGGCCCGATCCACAGCGTGAAGGACCTGCGCGGGCGCGTGATCGCGATCCCGAGCCGGTTCTCCGACGAGCGGCTCATCGTCTTCAAGGCGCTCAAGGCGAACGGCATACCGCCGGAGAACGTGCGGATGATCGAGATGGCGCCGCCGGACGTCGCGGGCGCCCTCGCGGCCAAGGCGATCGACGCGTTCTCGATGGGCGAGCCGTACCCGTCGCAGGCGGAGATCGGGGGGTTCGGGCGCGTGCTTTTTCCCGCGGGGGAGTACTGGCCCGATTTCATGTCGTGCGTCGTCGTCGTTCGGCAGGACGTGATCGATACCCGCCCGGACGCGGTGCAGGTCTTAGTGGACGGGATCGCGCGGTCGGGATTGTGGCTCGACAGCGGCAAGCCGCATCGCGAGCACGCGGCGGACTTCGTCGGCCGGTACTACTACCGCCAGCCTCCGGGGCTTCTCCGGCACGCGCTGACGATGCCCCTCGACCGCGTCACCTACACGAGCCTCGCGCCCCGCCGTCCCGACTTTGACATGGTCCGCGACCTGATGATCGAGACGGGCGTTCTCGACCGGAAGATTCCTTTCTCCGATTACGTGGACACGCGGTTTGCCGACGCCGCGCAGGGCCAGACCGCCTGGAAGTACGAGCCCGGAAGCGGTAAGGCGGAGTAACTCCGCCCGCAAGATTCCATCGCCCGCCGACGCCGCGAGGGAACTGGAACCGACCCGGCCGGCCTCTGCGCTGCCGGGTCGCACGAGGGTTCAGATCAAGATCAGTCGTCACGGCGGCCGGAGAAACGCTCCAGCGCGTGCCGCCGGTCCTTTCAGAGAACGCGTTTCTGCTCTTTCCGCGCGACTCGCCGCCGCGCGGGGAACCGTGAGATTCTGTCGCCCGTGCCCGCAGACCCGCTGACGGAAGACGCCCCCCTCGAGCGGGCGCTTTCGACGTCGGACGCCATTCTGGTGACGATCGGCGCCACTCTCGGGACCGGGATTTTTCTGACCACGTCCGAGATTGCGAAGGCGGTCCCGGATCCGCGGGGCATTCTGATCCTCTGGGCAGGAGGCGGGCTTCTCGCTCTCGCGGGAGCGCTCACGTACGCGGAGCTCGGCGCGATGTACCCGCGAGCCGGCGGCCAGTACCACTACGTAAAGGAGGCGTACGGACCGCTCTTCGGGTTCCTCTACGGATGGGGCTCGTTCTTCGTGATGATGACGGGCGGCATCGCCGTCCTCGCGGTTGGATTCGGCGAATACCTCGGAGCGTTTCTTCCCTTTTTCTCGAGCGCGCACCGGCTCTGGACCGTGCCGCTCGGCGCGTTCGCATGGTCCGCGACCGGAGCCCAGCTCGCCGGGGCGATCGCCATCGCGGGACTGACCGCGATCAACTACGCGGGTGTTCGCGCCGGCACCCGTTTCCAGAACGCCATCACGGCCGCAAAAGTGGGCTCACTCGTGCTCCTGGGCGTCGTCGGGATGTTTCTACCGGCCCGGGCGGCGGCGTTCCCACACGGCGGGTCGTTGTTCTCGACCGGCTTCGCGGCCGCGGGGGTCGGGATGATCGCCGTGCTCTGGACGTACGACGGCTGGTACGGCGCGACGTTCCTCGCCGGAGAGATGAAGCGCCCGGAGAGATCGCTCCCGATCGGACTGATCGTCGGAACCGCCGCGGTCACGACGATCTACATCCTCGTCAATCTCGTGTATCTGCGGGCGCTGCCGGTCTCCGAGCTCGCCAGGACTCCGCGTGTCGCGGAGGCGAGCGCTCTCGCGCTCTTCGGCCCGGGCGGCGGGCGACTCATTACGACGCTGGTGCTCATCTCGATCTTCGGATGCCTCGCGACCACCGTCCTTTATTGCGCCCGGATCTATCTGCCGATGTCCCGCGACGGCCTCTTCTTCGCGGCTCTCGGCCGCGTCCACCCGACGCACCGCACGCCGGGCGCCAGTCTCGTTGCGCAGGGAGTCTGGGGGATCGCCCTCACCTTCTCCGGCACGTACGAGCAGCTCTACACCTACGTGATCTTCGCGATCTTCCTCTTCCACGCGGTGACGGGTGTCGCGGTCATCGTCCTCCGACGCCGGCGGCCCGACCAGCCGAGGCCGTTCCGCACTCCCGGCTATCCCTGGATTCCGCTCGTCTTCGTCGCGGTGTGCCTGGTCTTCGTGGTCAACACCCTGCGCGAGAAACCTGTCGAGTCGGTCATCGGCCTGGGAATTCTCGCGGCGGGGCTCCCGGCGTATATGTGGTGGCGCCGCGGCGCGGCGCAAACGGCCTGAGATGGACGGCACCGCGCTCGTCCTCTGCGGGACGGACTTTCGCACCGACAACGGGAAGACCGCGCACGGGCTCGTACGCGGAACCGAGCGATACCGGATCGTCGGCGTCGTGGACTCCACGTGCCCCGGCGAGGACGCCGGCCGGCTGCTCGACGGTGTCTCGCGCGGCATTCCGATCTTTGCTTCGCTGCGCGACGCCCTCGCC
>JBBROA010000030.1:0-36495 GCA_038229875.1 Thermoanaerobaculia bacterium
TCCGGCTGGAGAAGCTCACTCCCGAGATCGGCCTCTATCTCGCGCCGGTGCAGTTCGACCCGCCGCGGCTGCCTCCGGGATTCGAGATCTCGACGCCGGCCCGGCTCGCGGGCGACTTCGTCCGCGATTTCGGACGGTTCAAGACGATGGGCTGGGCGATCGACACGTGGTCGATCCAGTCGGGGACGCTTCCCGAGGACGCCTTTCTGGAAGACGTCGCCGCGACGGTGGCGTCAGACCGGAAAATCCTCGACTCGCTACTCGCGGGCCGCGAGCGCCTTATCGTTCACTACTTCGAGTTCACAGATCGCGTCGCCCACGTGTTCTGGAGATTCCGCGACCCGCAGCACCCCGCCTACGACGCGACGCTCGCGAAGAAGTACGGCGATGCGGTCGAGAAATCGTACGAGACGGTGGATGCGATCGTGGGCGCCGCGGCGAAGAGCCTCCGGCCGCAGGACGTCCTCATCGTGCTGTCGGACCATGGATTTGCCACCTGGAGGCGCTCGGTCAACTACAACTCGTGGCTGGTCGAGGCGGGATATCTCGTCCTGACCGGCGGCGCGCACCGCAAGAGCCTCGAGGCGCTCTTCTCCCGCGGACAATTCTGGGAAGCGGTGGACTGGAGCAAGTCGCGCGCTTACGCCATGGGGCTCGGCGACGTGTACGTGAACCTGAAAGGGCGCGAGAAGGGCGGGATCGTTGAGCCGGGCCCGCAGTACGAGGGCCTGCGCGCGGAGCTGATCTCGCGGCTCACGGCCCTGACGGACCCGAAGAACGGAGAGCGCGCGGTTTCACGGGTCTTCAAGCGCGAGGACATCTACCGCCGTTTCGATCCCAGGGTCATACCGGACCTGATCGTGGCGAACACGCGCGGTTACCGCGTCTCCTGGCAGGCGTCGCTCGGGGTCCCGACGGCCGACGTGTTCGAGGACAACCGGGACGTGTGGAGCGGAGACCACTGTTCGGTTGATCCCGATCTCGTTCGCGGGATCCTGTTCTCTTCGCGGAGGTTCAAGACGTCTCCCGTTCCGAGGATCGCCGACGTGACGGCCTCGATCCGTTCTCTGCTCGGCAGCCCCGCTCCGCCCGACGCCGCGGGGACCTCTCTCTGGTGATCGTGATTCCCGACCCTGACCGGTTGATGTTGATCGTTCGGCGGCGGCAAGCCGGCTTCGTTCTCGCAGCGGCGCTTCTCGTGTCCTCGGCGATCGGCGCGCAGACGAGTCAGACGAGTCAGACGAGCGCCCCCGACACGCAGGGCGAGACGGACCTGGCCCGGATCCGCGCTCGAATCGCGGCGCTGCGCGGAAGACTTTCGGAAAGCGAGAAGGCAGTCGCCAATCTTTCCGAGGAGATCAAGCGTCTCGATTGGAGGCTCGAGATCGGGCAGCAGGAGACGCGACTTCTCACCGCGCAGCGGGAGGAGTTGACGCGGGCGCTCGCCGCGACGCGAGCGCAGCGGACTTCCGCGGGGGCGGCCTCCGGGCGCTCCGCGCGCGCGCTCCTTTCCCGGGCGCGGGTGCTTCAGCGTTTCGGGCGTTACGGCTACCTGCGCGTGCTTCTCGAGGCGGGCGATGCGCGTGGATTTCTGCGAGGAGTCGAGCGTCTGGACAGCCTCGCCCGCCGGGACGGGCGCCTCTTAAGCGCCCATCGGACCGCGCAGGCGCGGCTCGGACAGGACCTCGCGCGCGAAGAGGCTCTCAAGGCCGAGCTCGACCAGAACTGGGCGAAGAGCCGCCGGGAGCTTCTCGCGATGTCCCGCCTTCGCACCTCACGCGAATCGCTGCTCTCGCGCGAGCGCCACGTCGCGGTGACCGGCAAGGAAGAGGTTCACGCGCTTTCCGACAAGGCCGACAGGCTCGAGCGCCTCCTGAGCACTCTGGCGCGCCAGTCGAGCGGAGAGACAGCGGATGCCTCGTCCGGAATTCGCCCGTGGAAGGGCGTGCTCGACTGGCCCGCCAAGGGCGCGGTCGTCGAGACGTTCGGGCGCCACCGCCATCCGAAATTCGACGCATGGACGATCTCGAACGGCATCGCGGTCGCCGCGCCGCTCGGCACCCCCGTGCGCGCCGTCTACGCCGGCAAGGCGGTCTACGCGCAGTGGCTGGCGGAGTACGGAAACCTGGTCATCCTCGATCACGGCGACGGGATTTTTACTCTGTACGCGTGGCTCCAGAGCATCACCGTCTCGGCCGGATCGGTCGTGCCGGCGCGCACGGCGCTGGGGAGCTCGGGGAGCGGTCCGGGCCGGAGCGAGCCCGGCGTCTATTTCGAGATCCGCGACCGGCAGAGGGCGAGCGATCCGGTGGCGTGGCTGAGGTAACCCGTCGCCTTCGCTCACTCCGGGACGTGCCGTTCGCTGCGGCGAACGGCACCCCCGAGCGGGTCGGCCGGATGCGGCCTCCACCGCTCGGCTCGTCCCTTCGTTCGCTGCGGCTCCCGCATCGAGAGGCTCCTCCTTCCCTTCGGTCAGGAGACTCCTCTCGATGCGAGCTTAGCCACCAGCTTGCCGGAAGCGCAGCTCCGGAATGGGCCGTTCGCTGCGGCTCCGAGCTCAGGCACAGTCTCGACACAAGGGCAGCTCTGCTCCCTTTCGTTGGGCCCGGACAGGGATCCTGCGGAGTCTCATTGTCAGTCCCTCTCCGGGCGCGAGGCGGACGTCGACATCGCCGGGAATCAGGGGTCGTTGCCCCTCTGTTACCATCGATCTATGAGGTCCAACCGCTCGCGTTTGCTGTTCGTCGTCGGCTCCCTCGCGGCCCTGTTGTCGATCCGGGCCGTGACCGCGCCACCCGGGTCCGGGCGGGATTCGGCGACCCGGTCGCTTTCGATCTTTTCGGACATTTTTTCGTTGACGCGTTCGAATTATGTCGAGACCACCGAGGCGAAGACGCTGCTCGATGGCGCTTATGACGGGATGTCCGACGCGCTCGATCCCTTGTCCTATTACGTGCCGGCCTCCGAGCGCGCCGCTTACCGAGCGCAGCAGGCCTCCGGAGCCGTCGGGCCCGGAATCGTGGTCGCCCGCCGCGGCGGCTTCCCTTACGTCGTCGCGCCCCTACCGGGCTCTCCCGCGGAGAAGGCCGGCGTCAAGCCGGGGGACCTGATCGACACGGTCGACGGCAAGCCGGTCCGGAATTCGTCGCTCTGGAAAGTAAAAGCCGCGCTCGAAGGTCCGGAAGGCACGCGTGTCGAAGTGCTGGTATTCCGCGGGGGAGACGAGCGACGCGTCACGCTCAAGATTCCCCGCGCGCGCTTCGATTCCGGCGCTGTCTCGACCCGTTTTGACGGCGACGTGGCGATCATCAGGGTTCCCTCGTTCCGGAAGGACACCGCCGCCGGACTCCGGCAGGCGATCGAGCAGGCACGCTCCAAACCGGCGCGCGGCGTCATCGTGGATGTTCGTGGCACCATCGGGGGCGAGATCGCGGAAGCGGCGCCGTCCGCGGCGCTCTTCACCGGGCCGGGCCTCGTCGCGAAGCCGGTCGCCCGGAAGGTCGTGCTGCAGCCTCTCGAAGGTTCCGGAGAGAAACTCTGGACCGGCAAGACCGTCGTCCTGATCGACGACTCCACCGGCGGGGCGGCCGAGGTCTTCGCCGCGGCGCTCCACGATCGGGCCCAGGCGGTCACGGTCGGGGAGTCCACGGTCGGCATGGCGATTGTGCAGCGGCAGGTGTCCACGGAGTCCGGCGGAACGCTCTACATGACGGTCGCCCGTTACGTGTCGCCGTCCGGCACGGTGCTCGCCGGCAAGGGCCTGGCGCCCGACGACCGCGTCATCGTGTTCCCGACACTCGCCGGGCCGGGCGGCAAGGTCGCCCCGAACGCGACGCCCGCCCCCGACGCCGCGAAACCGGAAGACGCGATTCTGCAGCGAGGCCTCGAGGTCGCCCGCGGCGCGGTCCCCGGCCGCCGCGCGGCCTGAGGAGCGCGGCCTCATGCCAGATGGCCAGCCGGCGATTTCCCGTCGCCCGCGGCGAGCGGTCGCGGACGTGATGCCGGCGGGCTTCCAGGAATAGCCTCCGAGGTTGCCCCGCTCGAAGAACAGGGTCTCGAAGCTGGCGATCTTCTTCGCCCTTCTCTCGCTCGTCCTCGGGGTGCTTCTCTACCGCGCGACCTCGCGCCCGACGAGCCCTCTTCCTCCGCGGCGGCCGACGCCGCTTTCCCGCGCGCGGGAGCCTCGCCGCACTCCTTTCGCCGAGCGGGATCACGGAGCGCGCCCCTCACCGCGGCCCGCTAACGAAACATCGCCGCCGCCGTCCGACCACGGGGCGGCCCTTCCGATCATCGCCATCCTGATCGACGACCTCGGCAACGACGCGGCGGCCGTCGGCCGGATCTCTGCCTGGCGGTTCGCCGTCTCGGGCGCGGTTCTCCCGGGGCTTCCCGCGAGCAGCGACACGGCGCGGACCCTCGAACGGTCAGGCAAGCAGGTGCTCTTGCATCTCCCGATGGAGCCGCAGGGATTTCCGGGGGTGCGTCCGGGGCCCGGCGTCGTCCTGCTCTCGCAGACGGATGAGGAGATCGCCGCCACGCTGCGCAGCGACCTCGACTCGGTGCCGGGCGCGGTCGGCGTCAATAATCATATGGGCTCGGCCGCGACCGCCGACTGGCGGGTCATGCGCGCGGTCGCGGGCGTGCTCGCGGGCCGCGGTCTCTTCTTCGTGGACAGTCGGACCACCGGCGCGACGGTCGCGCTCGAAGCGGCGCGCGAGGCGCGGGTTCCTTCCGCCTCGCGGCGGGTGTTTCTCGACGACATTCAGAAGGAGAGCGCGATCGAGGATTCGCTCAGCGAGTTGATCGCCCACGCGAAGAAGGACGGGTCCGCGATCGCGATCGGACACCCATATGAGGCAACGCTTGCGGTGCTCGACCGAGAGCTGCCGAGGCTTTCCGCGCGGGGCGTGCGGTTGGTGAAGATCAGTGAGGTGGTGAGGTGAGTTTAGAGTCGGGGGTTCACGGTTCAGCGTTGCCAACCGCTCAACGCGGAACTCTGAACCCTCCCTGAACTCACTCCTCGGCCTTGGCCTCTTCCCAGTAGTCGTCGAGCTCGGCGGCGCCGATCTGACCGATCTCGCGGCCGCTCTCCGCGGCGCGCCGCGCGACGCCCGCGAATCTCGAACGGAACCTCGCGTTCGTGCGGCGCAGGGCCGCCTCCGGATCTATTTGGCGGCGTCTGGCGAGGTTGACGACGGAGAGCAGAAGGTCGCCGATCTCGTGCTCCTCGGCGGCGGGGTCGCCCGCCTTGGACGCTTCGCGCCACTCCGCGAGCTCTTCCTCGATCTTCGCGGCGACGTCGGCGTCGCGCTCCCAGTCGAAGCCGAGGTCGGCGGCCCGGGATGCCATCCGGTAAGCGGCGGCGATCGCCGGCAGGCCCTTCGGCAGGCTTTCGAACGGGTCGGACGCCGCTCCGGCCTTCCGGCGCTTGCGGGCCTCCCAGCTGCGCTTGACCTCTGCCGCGTCCCGGGCGCGAGTCTCTCCGAAAACGTGGGGATGGCGGTCGATCATCTTCGCCGAGACGCCCTCCGCCACGGCATCGAGGTCGAACCATCCGCGCTCGCGCGCCAGCGTCGCCAGGAAGAACACCTGAAACAGGAGGTCGCCGAGCTCCTCGCTTAGGGCCTGCGGGTCGCCGTCGTCGATCGCCTCCAGGGTCTCGTAGCACTCTTCCAGGAGAAACGCGCGGATCGTTTCGGGCGTCTGCTCGCGGTCCCAGGGGCACTCCTGCCGCAGCTTTTCGACGAGCGCGGCGAGACTGTCGAGAGGCGGCACGCCCGCATCCTAGCGCGCGCGGAGGAGAGCGGAGGCGGCGTCCCGGAAGCTCCCTCGACCTGCGCTGGAAGGCGTTCGGGTTAATATTTCCGGTACCCCCAAGAGGAGCAATGGCCGAAAAAGAGGAAAAGCCGATCCGCGTCACCGATCGGAGGATGTTCACTTCGGACGGCGAGCTGCGTCCCGGCTTCGAGCCCGAGGAGGCGGCGCCGGAAGCCCCGTCCCCTCTGCCTCCCGCCGCGGAGGCGCCTTCGTCCGAGCCGGCCGGCACCCGATCTGCACCGGCGCCCGCGGTCCCTGCCTCCGCTCCGGCGCCGCCCCCTTCCGCTCCTCTCGACGAGGAGCTCGAGGAGCCGGGCGAGCCGGGCGAGCCGGGCGACCCACCTCCGGAACCGACGGGTGAATTCACGGCGATCGTTCGCTCGCTTGCCACGACCGCGTACTCGGCGCTCGGCCTTCTCGCCGACCCGACCGGAGCCCGGCACCGGGAGCCCGCGGTTGCACGGCAGATGATCGACTGGTTAAGCGTCCTCGAATCGAAGACCCGCAACAATCTGTCGTTCGAAGAATCGGATTTCCTGTCCCGTGTCCTGTACGAGCTGCGACTGGCCTTTGTCGAAGTGACCCGTCCGGCGCCGCGCTGACCGGGGACGCGCACGCAAGAACCCGCTTTTCCCGGACGGCCGCGTCCCGCAAGGACGCCGGCGCGTCGAAGCCGACCGCGGACCCTCCTCCTTTCGGGAGGTCTGTGCGTGCTGATTGCCCTGCTCGCACCCGGGGTCCTCTCCGCCCAGGAAGCGGTCTCGGCGCTGCCCCCGCCCATGACACGCAGCCTGTATCGCGCGCACTGGTTCGAGTTCTTAAACGCGCATCTCGAGGACGACGCGCGCGGCGCGGCGGCGGCTCTGGCGGCGATGCGGAAATCCGCGCGCGCCGTCGGCGTGTCGCGGCTCTCCGACTTCTCGCGGACGGCGGTGCACGAGGGCCGCAAAGCGGAATCGCTCGGAAAAATCGACAGGGCTGCGCGCGCGTACGAGGCTGCGATCCTGCTCGACGAGACGAACTACGACGCGATCCTGTCCCGGATCGGTTTCCTGATTCGGCGCGGCGCGTACTCTCAGGCCTCGCGGTCGATTCCGGATGCGGCGGGGGCGCTCCTTGCCACGCGCGAGTCCCGGCTGACGCTCGCATCCTCGGCCGCCGTCTGGCTGTCGTTTGCCGTCGCCGCCTCGCTCCTGGGTCTCGTCCTGACGCTGGTCCTCAAGCACTCATCGCGGATTTCCCACGATCTGGGCGAGATGTCCCGCCGGATGGGCGGGGGCGCCGCGGCTCCGCTCGCGCTCGTCATCGCGCTCTGCCCGCTCGCGCTGGGGCTCGGCCCGGGCTGGCTCGTCCTCTACTGGGGCGCGCTCCTCTTGACGTACACCGTCGGCTCCGAGCGTGCGGTCCTCGCCGCCGGTCTGGTCGGGCTCGGTCTTCTGATTCCGGTGCTCTCCGCGGTGTCGCGGGAGAACGTGGTCCAGCGTTCGCCTCTCTGGGTCGCGGCCGTCGATCTCGAAGAGAGGCGTGAAGACGCGAGCGCGGAGGATGGCCTCCGGCAGGCGTCCGGCGTCTTCTCGGAGGATCGCGACGTGTGGTTTCTCCTGGGGATGTACGCGGAGCGGTCGGGAGATTCCGAGCGCGCGATCGTCTCCTATGACCGCGCGATCCAGGCGGACGCCCGCGATTACCGGCCGTTCTTGAACCGCGGCAACGTGCACTTTCAGGACGGCGACTACCTGCAGGCGATCCGCGATTACGACGCGGCCGCCGAGCGCGCGCCGAAGGCGGCCGAGATTCCGTACAACATCTCGCTCGCCCGCGGAGAGGCCTACGATTTCGAAGGACAGTCCGTCGCGATCACCCGCGCCCGGGCGCTCTCCGCCTCATCCGTCGTCGCGTGGACGGAGCGCCCGAGCGTCGCTCGCGTCGTCTCCGCCGGGTATCCGCTCTGGCGGGCACGCCAGAGGATCGAGCAGTGGAACCGGCAGTCGAAGGGCCGCCGCCTTCCGGGGCACGCGCCGCCGCTCAATTTCGCGGGCCTCTTTCTGACGCCGTTCGCGATCGGGCCGTGGGCCGCGCTCGCGCTGGGGGTTGCGATTGCCGCGTGGCGGTCGAAGCGCCCCGTGGCGATCGAATGCGCCCGCTGCGGAATCGCCGTATGCGACTCGTGCCGCCGGTACGGGGATCACCCGCTCTACTGCACCGAGTGCGTCCGCTTTCACGTCCGCAAGGAGAACGTGGGCATCGCCGCCCACGTCGCTCAGGCGGGAGAGATTCGAGCGAGAGTGCGCGCGCGCGATCGTCTCTGCCGGCTGCTCTCGGTGCTGCTGCCTGGAACGCACCAGGTGTTTTCCGACCGGGCCCTCCCCGGCTTTCTGACGATGGCGCTCTTCTTCTTCTGCCTGGGGGTGGCGGCGATCGGGGGACGCTTCTTCGATCCGCGACAGCTTCCATCGTCGGCGGGCGGAGGCCCGGCGCCCCTCGCGCCGATCGCGATCGCGGCGCTCGTCTGGGTGACGTCCCTCTCGAGCTCCTGGAGGAGGTCCCATGGGTCTTGAGGGCACCCTCCGGGTCTTCTCGTTAAACGACATCTTCCAGGTGCTCGGGCTGCAGCGAAAGAGCGGCGTGCTGACCGTCGAGGGGGAGGACGACACCGTCACGATCTCCTTCCTCGGCGGGCAGGTCGTCGCAGCGGAATCCGCAGAGCGGCGTCTCGACAACCGCATCGGCAACCTTCTCGTCCGCGCGGGGCGCATCTCGGAAGAGCAGCTCGCGCGGATCCTGCAGACGCAGGCGGAGACCCAGCAGCGCCTCGGATTTCTGCTGATCCGCGACCGGCTCGTCACCCCGGCGGATCTTCGCGAGGCTCTGCGCCTCCAGATCCTCCGGATCGTGTTCAACGCGTTCCGGTGGACGGACGGGCGGTTCTCGTTCACGCAGGAAGGGCCGATCGACTACGACGCGGATCACATGTCCCCGGTGCCGACCGAGTCGATCCTGATGGAAGCCGCTCAGATGCTCGACGAGTGGCCCATGCTCGAGAAGAAGATCCCGTCGCGCGACATCGTCTTCCGCCGCGCGGCGGGTGTCGAGGAGCTCCTCCTCGTCGTCCCGCCCGAGCCTCCCGCCGAAGGGTCGCTCGTGGTCTCGAGAACCGAAGCCGAGACCTGGAAATGGGTCGACGGCGCCCGGAGCGTCGCGGAAGTCCAGGAGCACGCGTTTCTCTCCGAGTTCGACGTCTACAAGGGACTGGCGGAGCTTCTGGGACGCAGCCTCTTAGTCGAGGGTCGGATCCCGGTCGCTCCCGTCCAGTCGACGCCGGCGGCGACCCGGGCGGGCTTTCCGGCCCGCGCGGCCACCCTCTGGGTCGTGGCGGCCCTGCTGATCGGGCTCGGGTATTACCTCGTTCCGAAAAACCCGTGGAACCTGTTCGTTCGGCCGCGGGGAGAGCGGCGTTTACGACCCTTACGGCCGCAAGTACCGGTACATCCTCCGGTCCGACGACGGGAAGTTCGGTCTCTACGGCCGCAACGCGCAGGGCGAAATCGACCTGGATCTCTCGTTTGATCGCTCCCTGGCTCCCGTCGCCGAGATCCACCCGGCGGGCTCCCGGGGCCGCCCGCCGGAGCGCCGCCCGGGTGTGCAGGTGATCGAGTAGATGAGTAGAGGTGATTGAGTAGGTCGCCTTCGTGGGGGTTGGGGGTCTGGTGCAGGGCGTCGGGCGTTCTCCGACCACAGGGATCGGTCTTCCATAGCCGCTGACCCGGATAGCCCGCTGACCCGGACAACTCCCCTAACGCCCTAACTCCCTAACTCCCTAACTCCCTAACGCCGAACCCGACCGGTCACCCGGTCCGCCGGGAACGCCTGACGCTATCCTCTAAATCCTCATTTACGCGCCCCACGGCCACTGATGATATGAGTCCCTACCACCCACATCGGTGCAAATTACTACTTGACAATACGACGCTCAACTTCTAAGCTGCGGCCTGTTTTCGAAGTTGAATGGGAGAGGAAACCAAAAATGAGCAAGATTATCGGGATCGATCTAGGGACCACCAATTCCTGCGTGGCCGTGATGGAGGGTGGCGACCCTGTCGTCATCCCGAACGCCGAGGGTAACCGCACCACGCCTTCCGTGGTCGCTTTCTCCAAGTCGGGGGAGCGGCTGGTGGGGCAGGTCGCCAAGCGCCAGGCGATCACCAATCCGTCGAACACCGTTTTTTCGATCAAGAGATTCATGGGCCGCAAGTACGGTGAAGTCACCGACGAGATGAAGATGGTGCCCTTCCAGGTGAAGCAGTCCGGGAACGGCGATGTACGCGTCCTGGCAACCGGCAAGGAGTACTCGCCGCCCGAGATCTCCGCAATGATCCTCGGCAAGCTGAAGGAAGCGGCCGAAGCGTATCTCGGCGAGAAGGTGACCCGGGCCGTCATCACGGTTCCGGCGTACTTCAACGACGCTCAGCGGCAGGCCACCAAGGACGCCGGGCAGATCGCAGGACTGACCGTGGAGCGTCTCGTCAACGAGCCGACCGCCGCGGCGCTCGCGTACGGGCTCGACAAGAAGAAGGACGAGACGATCGCCGTCTATGACTTCGGCGGTGGAACGTTCGACATCTCGATCCTCGAGGTCGGCGAAGGCGTGGTCGAGGTCAAGTCGACCAACGGCGACACCCATCTCGGCGGAGACAACATCGACCAGCGGGTCATCGAATGGATCCTGGCCGAGTTCAAGAAAGACCAGGGCGTCGACCTCTCGAAGGACGCCATGGCGATGCAGCGCCTCAAGGAATCGGCGGAGAAGGCCAAGATCGAGCTGTCGAACGTGGTCGAAACGGAGATCAATCTTCCGTTCATCACGGCCGACGCGTCCGGTCCGAAGCATCTTCAGCTGCGGCTGACGCGCTCCAAGCTCGAGCAGCTCGTCGAAGACATCATCACGAAGTCGATGGCCCCCTGCAAACAGGCGATGAAGGACGCGGGCGTCGAGCCGAAGGACATCGACGAGGTGGTGCTTGTCGGCGGCCAGACGCGTATGCCGCGGATCCAGGCGCTCGTCAAGGAGCTGTTCGGGAAGGACCCCCACCAGGGCGTCAACCCGGACGAAGTCGTCGCGATCGGCGCGGCGATCCAGGGCGGGGTCCTCGCGGGCGACGTCAAGGACCTGCTGCTTCTCGACGTGACGCCCCTGTCGCTCGGCATCGAGACGCTGGGCGGGGTCACCACCCGGCTGATCGAGCGCAATACGACCATTCCGACCAAGAAGAGCGAAACCTTCTCGACCGCTTCGGACAACCAGACCTCCGTAGAGATCCGGGTGCTCCAGGGCGAGCGCGAGATGGCGCGGGACAACAAGGCCATCGGGGTGTTTCACCTCGTGGGGCTGCCTCCCGCTCCGAGAGGCATCCCTCAGATCGAGGTCGCCTTCGACATCGACGCGAACGGAATCATGAACGTCTCCGCTAAGGATCTCGGGACGGGCAAGGAGCAGAAGATCACCATCACCGCCTCGTCCGGGCTGAACAAAGACGAGATCAACCGGATGGTCCAGGATGCGAGCGCGCATTCCGACGAGGACCGGAAACGCCGCGAGGAAATCGAAGCAAAGAACCGGCTCGACAGCCTGATCTACTCGACGGAGAAGTCGTTCGGCGAGAACAAGTCGAAGCTCGACGCGGGCGAGATCTCGAACTTCGAGGCCGCTCTGGCCGACGCGAAGAAGGCGATCGAGTCCGGAGGAGCCGAGAACATGACGGCGGCCACCGACAGGCTCCAGCAGGCGTCGCACAAGCTGGCCGAGGCGATGTACCGCAATGCTTCCGCTGGGACCGGCGAGGGCCAGGAAGCCGGAGGCTCCGGCGGCTCCGAAGCCGGCGGGCCGGCCAACTCGGGCAAGGAAGACGAGGTCATTGACACCGAGTACGTGGACGCGGAAAAGAAGTAATCGGCGAGGGCGGGCGGGAGCCGGGAGGAGCGTGCGGCGACGCTCAAACCTCTTGACTCTCGCCCCTCGAGCCTCGACCCTAGAGCCATGAGCGTTTTTCAGTGGAACTCTCTTCAGGATCTGTTTGCGATCCAGGAGAAAATGAACCGACTGTTCGAAGACACGATCCACAGGACCGAGTTTCCCGACGAAGGCATGGAGACCGCGCTCTGGTCGCCGGCGGCCGACGTTTTCGAGAACGCCGAAGAGATCACCCTTCAGATCGAGATCCCCGGCGTCCGCTTAGACGACGTGAGGCTCGAATCCGTCGACGGCAAACTGAAAGTCTCCGGGCACCGGCGGACCGACCCGGGTGTCGAGCCCCGCCACTTCGTCCGCATGGAACGCATTTACGGGCGCTTTTCCCGTGAGTTCCCGGTGCCGTCGTCGATCGACCCGACGGCCATCAAGGCCACTCTGCGCAACGGGGTGTTGAAGATCGTGGCGTCGAAGGTGGAGAAGCGGCAGGCGATCCCCGTGGACGCTCGCAAGAGCCTGCGATGAGCCAGAACCGCCCCGGTGTGTACCGGATCGGAGTCATCTCCGAGCGGTTCGGCATCCACCCGCAGACGCTGCGGATGTACGAGCGCGAGGGCCTTCTCCGTCCGGCGCGGACCGAGGGAAACACCCGCCTCTACGATGCGGACACGATCGAGCGCCTCGAGATCATCCTGACTTTGACCCGGGACCTCGGCGTGAACCTCGCGGGTGTCGAAGTCATCCTCCACATGAAGGGACGCATGGAGAAGATGCAGGGAGACGTTCACAACGTGCTCTCCGTTCTGCGGGAGGAGGCGGCCTCGCGCCGCAACGAGCCGGACCGCAAGTTCGCGCTGGCGAAGATCCCCGGCGGCCTGGCGCTCGCGCGGGTCCAGAAGCCGTAACCAGGGGACGGAAGCCGTAAGGGGTCAGCTAAAGGGTCAGGCGGCTGGACCCCTGGACCCCTCACCAGACCGTCCTAGGCCGGTCGTCCGCTTCACCCCTGACGCCTCACCCCTCACGGTCCTCCGGTTGGGAACAAATGCCACATGGGACGGAGTTTCCCTTTCACGCAGGATAGAATCCGCCGCTGAAAACGAGGAGGACCCGTGAAAAAAGCCTGCATCATGCTCGCTGTGCTCGCCGCCGCCACGATGGCGCTGGCGCAGGTCTCGGCGAAGTACAAAGACTGGCCGAAGTCTCCGGAAGCGTATTTTTTGACCCCCGCGGAACGGGCGGAGTGGTCGAGCGTCGCAAACGACCAGGACGCAGAGAAGTTCATCGGCGCCTACTACGCCAAACGCGGCGGGGACCGGTTCAAGGACGAGATCGCCCGGCGGATCGCGGCAGCGGACTCACAGTTCAAGCTTCGCCGGCAGCGCGGGGCGGAATCCGCGCGAGGGCATCTGCTCGTCACTCTCGGTGGCCCCAGCCGCGTTTCGACGACCCGGCCGCAGGATGCGTCTGGCGGAGCGACGGGGGACAGCGGCCTGAACACGAGGCCGGACGCGGGCTCCGGATTCGGCTCCTCGGCTCCCGGAGCCGCGGTGCAGACCTGGATGTACGCGAAGGACAAGTTCGATCCCTCGTGGGGCATCGGAGAGCTCGCCGCGCGGATCAACGTGGACGCCTCGCGGGGGACGGACGAGCTTCAGAATCCGGACCCGGTGAATCACGCGATCGCGATCGTCGCCGAAAAATCGATCGTCACTCCGGGCGCGACGGCCGTCGCTTCCGGCTCTGCGGGCGCGGCGACGGCTCCCGCCGGCGCCCCGCCCGGCGCGACCGCAACGCCCTCCACCGGAAGCCGCGCGGCGGCGCCCGTGCGTCCGGCCGTGCCTCCGGCGGCCAGCGGCGCGCCCGCGGCGCCTGCGGCGGCCGCCCCCGTTCCCTCCGTGCCCGCCACCGCCGCGATCCCTCCCGCCACCCGGGCGCTTCTGGAGGGGATTGCCCGCGATAAGAAGGACAGCGGATCCTTCTGGGGAGGCCCGTTCCGGAGCATCCCGGGAGATCCGTTCTACGCCGTCGAGCTGTCGGTTCCCGCCGACAAGGCGCCCGCCTCGACCGCGAAATTCGCCGGCCTCGTGACGAGCGAGTCCGGGCAGGACGTCGCGACGTTCTGGGATGACGCGACGCTGACCGACGTCAAGTCGGGAAACCGCACCGAAAAGATCTACGAGCGCTCGGTCGTCCTCCCGCCCGGAAGCTACCGCGGGACGTTTGCCTTGGTCGGCCCGGAAGGCTCGACGACTCTCGCGTCGGGAACCTCGACCTTTCAGCTGCACGCAAAGACCGGCGACTTCGAGGTCTCTCCGCTGATTCTGGCGAGCACCCTGACCCCTCTGACGAAGAGGCCCGCGCCCACGGATCCGTTCGTGTTTGGCATGGAGAAGCCGATCCGTGTGGACCCGAAGGGAAACCGCCTCTTCGCCCGGGACGAGAGCCTCTGGTACTTCTACACGGTCACGAATCCGAAGACCGCCGCGGGGGCCGCCGCCGCTCCGGCCCCGGCCGCCGGCGCACCCACTGCCGCGGCAGCCGGCGCCCCCGCTGCCCCGGCCGCAGACGCCGCCAAGCCGAGGATCATGGCCCGCATCGGCGTTCTCCGGGAGGGCCAGCCGGCCTTCGCGCCGTTCTCCGGTCCGGCCGAGCTGCAGCCGCTCGGCGCGGACTACTACGGCACTGGCAGCGAGATTCCGCTCACGTCGTTCGAGCCCGGCTACTACACATTTTCTCTGAACGTCCGCGACTTGAACGCGCCGAGGGAGTCCGCCGCCTTCAAGGGTGTCGACCGGAAAGAGGAGTTCGTCGTCCTGAAGCCCGACGGCAGCATGCCCGAGCACCGAGCGGCGGCGCCGGCGAAGCCCGCGCCGAAGGCGCCCCCGAAGAAGCCCACCTCCTAGGCGCTTGCCTCTCCCGCCCTTGCCATCTCGGCAGGGGCGGGGCCTCGTTCTCGACGTCCGCGGTGGCGCGCCGGCCTTTCCTGAGGACTCGAACCCCGGCGCTTGCGCCGTCAGGTGGCCGACCGTCACCGCCGTCCCCACCGTCCTGTGGAATCCTTTCAGGACACTCCTGGTTGGAAGTGCCGGGTGAAGTGATGAAAAAAAGCGTCAGCCTCCTCCGCTTCGTGGCCCTCGGACTCGCCCTCCTTCCCGCGCTGGCGTTCGGCCAGGCGCCACCGCCTGAGGTCCCACCGGCGACCTTCCGGGAGACGGTTCGCGTGCAGGTTATGGACCTCGACGTGTCCGTGACCGACGCCCGCGGCAATCCCGTTCCGGATCTTTCCCGGGACGATTTTCGGGTGACGGTCGACGGCAAGCAGGTCCCGATCGACTACTTCACCCGCGTGGCCGAGGGGACGATCCACGCGCCCGACCTCGCCGGAGCCTCTCCCGATCTCGTGCTCGCCGAATACCGAAAGGGCGCGGAGGCGTACGTGCCGCGCCAGTTCCTGATGTACATCGACACGGGCAACCTCTCGCCGAACAACAAGCGCCGTGGCGTCGAAGCTCTTCGAGACCTGGTGACGCGCATGGGACCCTCCGATCTCGGGCGGGTCGTGCTCTTCGACCGCCGCGCGAAGGAACAGACCGACTGGAGCTCGAGCAAGGAGACGCTTTTCGCCGCGCTGTCGAAGATCGAATCGACCGGCGTCGGTATGTCGCGCCTGTTGACGGAGCAGCAGACGCTCAACCAGATCGACACGACGAGGTCGCGTTCCAGCCGGGAGTCGTTCGCCCGCGGGTACGCGGAACAGATGAAAGTGGAAGTCACGAACATGCTCCGCGACATGTCCGCGGAGCTGACGACGCTGACCGCGCTGCCCGGAAAGCGCGCCTTCATTCTGATCTCCGGCGGGTTCGACATGCAGCCCGGATCCGCGATGATGCAGTACGCCGCGGGAACCTTCAGCCTCCGGGCCTTCGACGTCGGCAACATGAGTAACGAGATCGAGACCCTGGTCCATCGCGCGAACGCCAGCGACGTGACCTTCTACACCGTCGACGCCCGCGGATTGACCGCTGAGGGAGGGACCGCCGGCGGAGACGACCCTCTCCTGAACCGGCCCGGGGTTTCGTTCTTCGCGCGGCAGGATAGCCAGGCGGGGCTGCAGTCGCTCGCCACCGAAACCGGAGGCATCGCGCTTCTGAACACCAACGGGCTCACGAACGGGCTCGAGCGCGTCTACCAGGACACTTCCACGTACTACTCCGTGGGCGTGAATCTCTCGACGCTGCCGGGCAACGGCATTCGAAACGTCCGCGTGACGGTCACGAGGCCCGGAGTGAACGTGAGATCCCGCCGGACCTTCGCGCCGAGGTCGCCTGTCGAGCGCGGCGGAGACGTCGCGCAGGCGGCCCTGCGGTCGAACATCCAGTATCGCGGAATCCCCGTTCAGCTATCGACCGCGCCGGCGACGAAGGACAAGAAGTACTACACGATGCCGGTCGTCGTCTCGATTCCCGCCTCCGCTCTGACGTTCCTGCCGGATGGTGCCGCGCGCAAGGCGACCGCGGACGTCTACATCGGTGTGATGGACGACGCGGGCCGCATGAGCGAGATCGGCCGCCAGGAGGCGAGCTTCACTCTTCCCGCCGACGCGCCCGCAAACGCCCCGATCCGCTACACCGCGAAGCTGCAGCTCCGGAAGGGAAACGCGCGGCTGGTCGTGAACGTCCGCGACAAGGAGACGGGAAAGATGGGCACGGCGCGCGCGGACGTGCATGTCGAGTAGGAGCCTGGTCAGGGGTTAGTTTTTGGGGGTGAGTGGAGAGGCGAGAGGCCGCGTACTCTTCCCGATCACAAATGAGTTGACCGCGGACGACCGCGGCCGTCTCGCTCCCGGTGGTCGCTGCCTGTCGCTACCGGCGTCTCGCGCGCTTGCCCTCGAGCGGCGGCAGGCCTAGGAACTGGAACACCATGTTCACTTCGGCCGCGATCTCCTCGGTCAGCAGTGGATCGACCGGCTCGTTTCCGAGGCGTCCGATGGCGCAGGCCGGCACGGTCGCGCGCGCCGTCCGGACGAGCGACGCCGCTTCACTCGGATCGGAGCCGTCGTCTGAGATGACCGATTGGAAATCCGGAGGAAGGCTCCAGGTTTCCGCGAGGCGCACCCCGAGCGCGGTCCGGTACGCGTCGAGAGTCACGCCGCGAAACGGGCCCGCCGGAAAGTCCATCAGCCGGAAGAGCTCGAAAATCTCGGCGTAGCAGACGGTGTGCAGCAGGCCGAGGGTATAGGCCCGCTCGCGCGTGGTTCCGTAGCGTTCGGCGTAGTGACCGGCCGCAACCGCGGCTGAGACGCTCGCCCGCCGCAGGGCCCGCGCGGCGCCGTCGGAATCCGGAATGCGGGAGAAGTCCGGCGCCGTCAGCCTGTCGATCAGGACCGTCACCGCGCGGCCGCCCAGCCGCTCGACGGCGTCCGGGACCGTTCCGACGGCGTTGTCGCGGTCGACGGAAAGCGCGTTCGCCAGGATGAGGAGATCGAGAGTCAGGTAGGGGTCGAGTGCCGCCACCGGAATGACCGCGGCGGGGTCGAGGGGCGCCTTCTTCAGGAGCTCGGACAGCATGACGGCGGTGTCTTCGAAAACGGGCCGCATTGCGACCGTCCGTTCCGAGAGGGCGCGCAGCCGGTCCACGAACTCGTGAAAGGCTCGCGACAGTTTTCGAGCTTCCTCAGGAGCGATCGAAGTCTCCGTCCGTTCGAGCAGCTCCCAGAAGCGTTCTTCCGTATCGCGCGGTTCGAACGGCGAGTCCCAGATCTCGGCCTCGTCCTCTTTCTTGCGGCGCGGCCGCCGGCGGTGCGAGTCGTCGAGGTTCTTGACGCCCTGAAAGGCGAGCGCCTGCCCTCGCAAGGTCAGGCCGATGCGAAGGATCGGCTGGACCCGGTGGTCCGGGTCGTACTCGAACTCCGCCTCGCTCCACGCAAACATTTCGAACAGCAGTTTTCGGGCGAGCTCCTCCACCCGGAGCGAGAGTCCGTCGTGCGTGTCGTGCCCGCCCTCCAGGATGAGCCGGGTCAGGTTCTTGTCGCTGGTGAAGTTGCGCGCGAGGAGGTCGTACAGGGTGGCCGCGGGGAGAGCGCCGCTCCGGAGCAGATGAACCCCCAGCCGGTGACGCGGGATCGAGCCCGAGACGTAGACGATCTCACCCCCGCGCCAGTCGAGGATGCGGCGGTCGCGCCCCTGGGCGAGCGCGAGCCGCCCGGTCCGGTGGTTGAGCTCCATCCACTGGAGCAGATCGGCAAAGCCGAAGACCTCCAGCCGCCCTCTGAGTTGGTTGGTCACGGACGATCCATTGTACGGCCCGCCGTCCGCGGCCGGCGCGTCCCCGGGAGCGCAAATCACTCCAGCGGAGGGAATTCGGAGCGGAAAACAAGCTTCGCGGCGCGCCCGACCCGTTGCCGCCGGACGCTCGGGGCTGTGCCAGAATCGTCTCGTGAAGGAGAAGCCGCCGGTCCGCGAGAAGGGGCCACGCCGCGAGGTTCCTGCCGAAACGAGCTCCGGCATTCCGATCGCTCCCTTCTACGGAGAGCCCGCGCCGGGCGAGTTTCCCTTCACGAGGGGCATCACGCGCGAGATGTACCGGGCGCGGCTCTGGACGATGCGCCAGTACGCCGGCTTCGGATCCGCCAGCGAATCCAACCGCCGGTATCGATACCTCCTCGACCAGGGACAGACCGGACTCTCTGTCGCATTCGACCTCCCGACGCAGATGGGGTACGACTCGGACGATCCGGTCGCGCGCGGAGAAGTCGGCCGCGTGGGCGTGGCGATCGCGACGCTGGAGGACATGCGGATCCTGACGGACGGCCTCCCGCTCGATCGGGTGTCGATTTCCATGACGATCAACTCGACGGCCTCGATCCTTCTGGCGTTCCTGCTCGCGGTGGCGCGCGAGCGCGGACTCTCGTGGGAATCCCTTTCGGGGACCGTCCAGAATGATTTGCTGAAGGAATACGTCGCGCGAGGCACCTACATCTTTCCTCCCCGGGCCTCCCTGAAGCTCACGACGGACGTCTTCGAATTCTGCGGGCGGGAAGTGCCCCGCTGGAACACGATCTCGGTCTCGGGGTACCACATCCGGGAGGCGGGATCGACCGCCGTGCAGGAGGTCGCGTTCACTCTGGGCAACGCGATCGCGTACGTCGAGGCGGCCCTCGCCCGCGGGTTGACCGTGGACGAGTTCGCGCCCCGCATCTCGTTTTTCTTCAACGCGCATTCGAATTTCTTCGAAGAAGTCGCAAAATTCCGGGCGGCGCGGTCGCTCTGGGCCGAGATCGTGCGCGATCGCTTCGGAGCGAAGGATCCGCGCTCCTGGCTCCTTCGCTTCCACGCCCAGACGGCGGGATCCACCCTGACGGCGCAACAGACAGACGTCAACGCGGTGCGTGTCACGCTCCAGGCGCTCTCGGCCGTCCTCGGCGGCGCCTCCTCGCTGCACACGAACGCCGCCGACGAAGCGCTCGCGCTTCCCACGGAATCCTCCGCGAGGCTAGCCCTTCGAACGCAGCAGGTCATCGCCTTCGAGTCAGGAGTCGCCGACGTGGCGGATCCGCTGGGTGGCTCGTTTCTGGTCGAGGCCTGGACGGAGGAGATTCGCACCCGCGCCCGTGAGCTGCTGCGGAAGATCGACTCGCTCGGCGGCGCGGTCGCGGCCATCGAGCAGGGCTTTCTGGGCCGCGAGATCGAGGAGGCCGCGTATGTGGCCCAGAGGGAGGTGGAGGAGGGCCGGCGGACGATCGTCGGCGTGAACGCCTTCCGCGAGGAAGCGGACGTCCGTCCTCCGCTCCTGACGATCGATCCGGCCGTCGAGCGGGATCAGGTCGAGCGGCTGGCCGCCTTCCGGGCCCGACGCGACGGCGCCTCCGCGGCCGCGTCTCTGACGTCGCTCGAGCGCGACGCGGGGGAGGACCGCAATCTCATGCCGGCGATTCTCACGGCGGTCACGGCGGGGGCGACGCTCGGCGAAGTCGTGGCGCGCCTGAAATCCGTGTATGGAGAACACCTCCCCGGCCGTTAAATCGAAGTAAGTCCATGCGGAAAAAGCGTTTGCGGGTGTGGAAAACGACCCGCGGCCTCCGCGGCATGGCTCCCGACGTCCTCCGGTTTCCGGCGCAAGTTGCTAATTCATTGAAAGGGAAAGACTTCTTTTCACGCACAGGAGTCGGTGCAATCCGGGCTCCGATCAATGGTTTTGGTGATTTTTCGCCACTTTCCACAGGCATTTCGACAGGGTTTTCCGCTGCCTCTTCGGAAATCTCTCACCGGCGCGGAATCATTGGGGAATGGACCGAAACGCGCGGCGCCCGTCGTCTGAGCGGGGCGCAAGTCGCCGGCCTCGCGGCAGAGGGTTCCGGAATGTCGATCGCGCCGAGAAATCGGCGTTGCCCGTTACTGCGCCCGGTCGGGCGGCTCGAAGCAGCGCCGGCACCGCGCCTCGTAAACGCTCTGCCCGCCGACCACGACCCGCTCGTCGCTCTCGACCAGACGCTGCGTGTTGTTGGCGGGAGAGCCGCAGCGCACACAGATTGCGAGGGTCTTCGTGACGTCCTCCGCGACGGCCATCAGAGACGGGATCGGCTCGAACGGGTTGCCGCGGTAGTCCTTGTCGAGCCCCGCCACGATGACGCGCTTTCCCTGGTCCGCCATACGCTGGCACGCCGCCACGAGACCCGCATCGAAGAACTGGGCCTCATCGACCCCGACCACCTCCGTCCGGTGGTCGAGCTTCGCGAGCAGGTCCTCGCTCGAGGACACGGACGTCGAGGGCAGCCGCATCTCGCTGTGCGACACGATCTCGGCGACCGCGAAACGGTCGTCGATGGCCGGCTTGAAGATCTGGACACGCTGCTTCGCGATGATGGCGCGCCGCAGGCGCCGGATGAGCTCTTCGCTCTTTCCGGAAAACATGCTTCCGCAGATGACTTCGATCCAGCCGAGCTGGGTCTTGATGAGCGACATGGGGCGCGGATGTTATATCGATGGTCAGGAGTCAGGGGTCAGCCCTGTACCGCGCTCGCAGCGCTGCCTTCAGTTCTTCGAAACTTCCGAAGACCTCGTCGGCCGCGGCGAGGACCCAGCCCGAGGCTTCCGCGACGGGCATCCCGAGGACCAGGAACACCGGCTTCCCGATCCGATGGGCGAGCGTGATCTCGGCGGCTGTTCCGCCGCCCTGGGCCGAGCGCGTGTCCCAGAACGCGATCAGGTAGTCGCTCTGCCTCTCGATCCGGTCGAGGTCCCAGGCGATGATCTTGCGGACGGTCTGCCGGAACCGGCGCGGGTCGTCATTTTTCCAGGCGCGGAAATTCGCCTGCTCCTCCGGGTCCAGGTTCTTCGCCTCGTCCGCCGCGGGGTCGTACACGGCGTGGCCGAGATCCTTCTCCAGAAAGGCGCGAATGCCGGACCGCCAGCCCTTTCCGAGGTCGGGAGCATGCTCGATGGCGCCGGAAAGGTACGCCTCGGGCGCCGCCCCCGCCTGCACCTTCGTCAACTCCCCGAGAAGAGCGGCACGCCGATCTTCGGACAGAGCGCGTTGACGGGGCAGATCTCGCAGCGGGGCCGCCGGGCCACGCAGACCTGGCGGCCATGAAAAATCAGCCGGTGCGCCGCGAGCGTGCGCCGGCCCTTCGGAACCAGGGCGTTCATGTCGTCTTCGACGCGAACGGGATCTTCTTCGCGGGTAAACCCGAGACGCCGCGCGAGCCGGCCCACGTGCGTGTCGACTACGAACCCCTCGTCCTTCGCAAACGCGTTGCCGAGGATAACGTTGGCCGTCTTGCGCCCGACCCCGGGAAGCCGGACGAGCTCCTCCATCGTGTCGGGCACCCGCCCCCCGTACTCGGCCGCCATGGCCGCCCCGGCCCGCCTGAGGCTCTTCGCCTTGGAATTGAAGAAACCCGTCGTCCGGATGTCGTTCTCGAGCTCGCCCGGCGCCGCGCGGGCGTAGTCCGCCGCCGTCCGGTATTTCGAGAAAAGGGTCGGAGTGACGAAATTGACCCGCACGTCCGTGCACTGGGCGGACAGCACGGTTGCGACGAGCAGCTCGAGCGGGGAGGAGAAGTCGAGTGCGCAGCGCGCGTCGGGATATGCCTTCGCGAGGCGGGAGAAAACCGCCCGCGCCCGTTGACGCCTCTGCTCCAGAGTTTCGCGCGGCGGGCGCCTTCGGCGCGGGGGCGTCGCCGCTCGAGGCGAGGGGAGAGTTGCGGCGCGAGCGCCACGAGCGATGCGTCTGACGGGTCTGACCACTCCGGGATTTTATCCGGGTCAGTTGCACAGGTTTCGTGGCATTGACCGGGACTCCGCCCGGTGATGTACTTCGCGAGCTTCCAAAGGGGACATCATCCGCATTCAAACGGCGCTCATTCGCGCTCTGCTTCTGACCGGCGCAGCTTTGTGCAGCGGCGCATCGCGCGCGGCCACTCTGACGATTCTCCACACATCCGACCTGCACGGTCACGTGGTCGGGCGGGACGAGCTTCTCGACCGGGACGTCGGCGAAGGCGTCGCCCGTGTCGCGACGGCGGTTCGCGCGGCGCGCGCGGAGGGATTGCCGAATCTTCTTCTCGACTCGGGGGACACCATCCAGGGAACCCCGATGCAGGCCCTGGCGTTCCACGCATCTGCCGCGGCCGCCGACCCGACCGTCCGCGCGATGAACGCGCTCGCCTACGACGCGATGGCCGTCGGAAACCACGAGTTCGACTTCGGCCCGGCGCGTCTCGAAGAATCGCGGCGGCAGGCCCGTTTTCCCTTCCTCTCCGCGAATATCTTCCGCGAAGACGGGAAGCCGGCGTTCGAGCCCTACGTCGTCCGCACGGTCGGCGGCGTCCGGGTCGGGATCCTCGGCCTGACGACGAAGAACGTGCCGGGGTGGGAGCCGCCCTCGAACATCCGGGGGCTGCGTTTTCTCGACACGGTCCAGGCGGCGCGCCGGTTCGTTCCGATCCTGCGCGACCGTGAAAATTGCGACGTTGTCATCGTCCTGACGCACCAGGGATTCGAGAGAGACCTCGCCACGGGGGAGGACCTGGGCACCGGCGACGAGAACCAGGCTTACGAGATCGCCACGACGGTCCCCGGAATCGACCTGCTGCTGACCGGGCACACGCACACGCCGATCGCGCCGCGGCGGCTCGGCTCCGCCTGGATCTCGCAGCCCGGGAGGTTCGGCAACACGCTGACGCGCTTCGATGTCTCTCTCGAGAAGAAGGGCTCCCGCTGGGCGATCACTTCGGTCGCGGGCAGAAACCTTCCGATGAAGGATGTCGTGCCCGACGCGGAGATCGCGGCGGCCGCCGAAACGGAGCATGCCGCGGCGATGCGCGAGCTCGCGGTTACGGTAGCCACGCTGACCTCTCCCGTCAACGTGCGGGACGCGCGCACCGCCGACAACGGCCTCATCGACTGGCTCCACGAAGTGCAGAGACAGAAGACCGGCGCCGACCTGTCCTTCGCCTCGCTTTTGCCGGGATCGCTGCCTCCCTGGGCGCCCGGCCCGCTGACCGCCCGGCAGGTCTGGTCGTTCTACCCGTACGAAAACGCGCTGGTGATGGTGCGCGCGACGGGCCGCCAGGTGCGGGAAGCCCTGGAAGCCGCCGGCCGCTGCGTCTCGGGGGTCGAGGTCCAGAACGGACAGGCGGTGTGGAAGAGGAATCCCCGGGTCTGGGGATACAACTGCGACACGATGAGCGGGGCGGAGTACGCGCTCGACCCGACCCGCCCCGAGGGCAAGCGCCTTCTCTTCCTCCGGAGAAACGGTCGAGAGATCCGAGACGACGAGACCTTCACCGTCGCGATCAACTCCTACCGCGCCTCCGGGGCCGGCGGGTACGGAGTCTGGCGGGACTGTCCCCGCGTTTCCGAGTTCGGTTCCCTGCGCGAACTTCTTTTGGACGACGCCCGCCGCAGAAAGACCCTGGACCCCCGGCCCGATGAAAACTGGTTTCTGACGCCGAGCCTCCCGGAAGCGCGCTTCGGCGAAACGAATTAAGTCAAGAGTTCTCAGGAAGGAATAGGAGCTGTCCATGAAGAGAGGCACTTCGTTGATTCGATTGTTTGGCGCGCTCGCGCTCGCGGCGGCGGCGATCCCCGCCCTGGCGCAGAGTCCCACCGGTTCGATCACGGGAAACGTGGTCGACGGGACCGGAGCGGGCCTGCCCGGCGCGACGGTGACGGTCGCCAACGTCGACACGGGCGCGACGAAGTCGGCGCCCTCGGGAGCCTCGGGGAACTTCACGTTTCCTCTGCTTTCCGTCGGGCGCTACACGGTGAGCTCGGAGCTGTCCGGGTTTGCGACGTCGCGGGTCTCGAACGTGACGGTGTCGATCGGCGGGCAAGAGAAGGTGACGCTCAAGATGGAGATCGCCGGAGTCCAGGCGGCGGTGACGGTCTCGAGCGAGGCGCCGCTGATCGAGGCGACGCAGTCTCAGCAGGAGTCGGTCGTCGGGCAGAGGATGATCGAGAACCTGCCCACCAACGGCCGAAACTTCATCGACTTCGTCTTAACGACGCCTGGAGTCGTCCGCGACGTCCGTGCCGGGGACATCAGCTTCGCCGGACAGCGCGGAACCCTGAACAGCCTCATCGTCGACGGCGCCGACAACAACAACACGTTCTTCGGGCAGGCGCTCGGCCGCACGGGCTCCGGCCGCGCGCCGTATCAGTTCAGCCAGGACGCCGTGAAGGAGTTCCAGGTCAACCGAAACGCCTATTCGGCGGAGTACGGCCGCGCGGGTGGCGCCGTCATCAACGTGGTCACGAAGTCGGGCACGAACGACTTTCACGGGACCGGCTTCTACTTCTATCGGGACAAGTCGATCAACGCGATCAATTACATCGACGAATTCAACGGCCGCGTGAAGGCGCCGTATCACTTCGACCAGTTCGGCGCGAGCGTCGGCGGACCCGTCCTGCGCGACAAGCTGTTCTTTTTCGCCAACTACGATGGCCAGCGCAACACGATTCCAAACACCGTGAATCCGCTCCCGCCGATCGCCTCCCTGCCGAACGACGCAAATACCGTCGCGGGATACAACCGGCTCCTGCCCCTGGCAGAGAGCTGGAACCGGATTCAGAACCAGGACGTCTACCTCTTGAAGGCCGATTACGAAGCGAATGCCACGAACCACGTCACGGTCCGCTACAACCGACAGGACTTCACCGGCGGCAACTTTGAGAACGGCGGCCTGACCAACTCGGTCGAGCACACCGGGAATTCGCTCGTGAAGACCGACACGATTTCCGCTTCGCTGGCGACGTCACTGACGGCCGGACTCTTCAACGAGCTGCGGGGGCAATACGCGAAGGACAGTGAGCCCGGGCTCGCGAACAGCGCGAATCCCGAAGGCATCGTCCAGCAGGGCGGGCAGACCGTGCTGACGATCGGCCGAAACAGCTTTTCTCCCCGCGAGACGACGATCAAGCGCTACCAGGCGGCCGACACCGTGACGATGCTTGCCGGCAGCCACCCGGTGAAGGCAGGGTTCGACTACAACAAAGACGACATCCTCAATTTCTTCCCGGGCAACTTCTATGGGTCGTATACGTTCAACAGCATCGCGAACTTCAATCTCGGAACTCCGACGCGCTACGTGCAGGCCTTTCCGGGCCCGGGCACGAGCGGCGCCTTCACGAACCCCAATCTGCGGGAGTACGCGGCGTTCGTGTCCGACGAGTGGCGGATCTTGAAGAACCTGACGCTGAACCTGGGCGTCCGATATGACCTGCAGGACGTCCACCAGCCGTCCGTGCTGAATACGGACTCGCAGCTTCTCGCGGTGGGACTTCGAACCAACCGCATTCCGGAGGACAAGAACAACATCGCGCCACGGATCGGGATCGCCTGGACGCCCCGAGGAGACGACCGCACGGTGTTCCGCGCCGGATACGGGATCTTCTACGCGCGCACCCCTTCGATCATTTACGGAACCGCTACTTCGAACAACGGGGTCAACGTCCAGACGATCACGTTCACAGGGGCGCAGGCGCCGACCTATCCGAACACGTTCGCCGGCCTGCCGACGGGCGTCACTCTTCCCAAGCCGACAATCTTCGTGATGGACCCCAATTACCAGAACCCGAAGGTCACGCAGGCGAGTGCGGGCGTCGAGCATGCCCTGACTCCCGACATCTCGATCGCGCTCGGATACCTGTACGTCCGCGGCTCCTATCTCACCCGCTCGAGCGACCTGAACCAGTCTGGCCCAGAGACCGTAACGACCCCGATCGCGGGGGACGGGAACGCAACCTACACGCGTTACAACGGAGTGCGTCCGTACACGAACTTCGCCCGCATCATCGAATTTCAGAGCTCCGCCAGCTCCAGATACAACGGGGCGACGCTCGAGTTCGTGAAGCGCTATTCCAGCAACTGGACGGCCCGGGTCGCCTACACCTACAGCAAGGTCCTCGACAACAAGCCGGACGCGACCGCGGTCGTGCCCGGAACCGACGACGCCAAGTACGCGCAGGATCCGTTCAACCTGAATGGCGACTGGGCGCCGGGCGACAACGACGTGCGGCACCGGATGGTCGTCAGCGGCCTCTGGTCCATCAACGGGGGACGTGACAACCCCAACGGATTCGTGCGGTTCTTTACGTCCGGCTGGTCGGTCGCCGGCATCGTCACCTATCAGACCGGACAGCCCTACTCGGCCATGATCAACACGGATCTCAACAACGACCAGAACTTCTCGAACGACCGGGCGCCGGGGTTCGACCGCAACACATTCCGCCTGCCTTCGTTCTTCTCGGTCGACCCGCGGATCTCCAAGCACATCGGGTTCGGCCCCGTGGACCTGGAGCTGATCGCCGAAGCGTTCAACGTCTTCAACAACAAGAACGTCACTTTCCAGCGCAATACCTACTACAACCTGTCGGGAGGGCAGCTCGTCCTGGTGAACAATCCGGCGTCGCGGACGCGATTCGGAGCGCCGACCGCGACGCTCGGGCCGCGCATCCTCCAACTCGCCGCCAAGGTCAGTTTCTAAGGTCCCTCGACTCCCGGGGGCGCCGGGCAACGGCGCCCCCCTTTTTTTGTGAACTCCGCCACTCGAGATTCGATCGCCCGCGGGCGCGCGCTCTTCAACCGCGGAGAGTTCTTCGAGGCGCACGAGGTCTGGGAAGAGGCATGGCTCGCCGAGACCGGTCCGGTGCGCATTTTCCTTCAGGGATTGATCCAGATCGCGGCCTCGCTTCTGAAAGCGGTCAGAGCGGAACATCCGAGCGGATGCCTGCGACTGCTGGATGCGGGAATCGAGAAGCTGGCAGCGGCCGGCGATGCGGAAAGCGGGCTGGCCCCGGCGGCTTTCATCGACTCGCTGAATCGCCTGCGGCCGTCGGTGGCCGCGTGGGCAGAAGGCCGAACGGGACCGCCGGTACCGGCGTCCTTTCCGACGCTCGAGCCACTCTCTCGGTGAAAGCGCCGCTCTGCTCCCTCTCCCTGCGCGCCGGGGAGAGGGAAACGGAGGCGCTCGTCCTCAGGGCGTCCGCCGCGGAGCGAACTCCCCTCGCCCGAAGATCAGGCATTCGTACGACGTGTCGCGCCTGATCGCCACGATCGGCCTGAACCCGAGCGAGGCGAGCTCGGCCAGCGCCGCGCGGTCGAGGTGCCGCGAGTAGACGCCGACGATGTCGGCGCCTGCCGCCGCTTTTCTTATCGCGAGCGTCTTGAGCGGCTGATGCAGTTCGATCTCGCGGATCTCGACGGCGTTGCCGAAATAAAGCCGCTCGCCGTACGCCCACGTCTGCTCGAACGCGAGGACGCGGGGCTTCGGGCGCATCGCGAGGATTCGCCGTGTGGCCTCGATCTCTCCCGAGGTCTTGTCGCTCAGGAGCGCCACGGACCGGTTCGCGGCGTAGGGGATGCAGAGGAGGAGCGCCGCGGCGGCCAGGCGGCGATGACCGGCCTCCCTCAGGCGCTCCCAGCCCACCGCGGACGCGAGGCAGAGGAAGGGAATCGCGCTCTGGAGATACCGCCATTCCTTGTGGGCGAACGCGGACATCCCGAGCACGATCGCGAGAAAAATTGCCAGCGGCGCACGCGCCCGGCGCTCCTTCCATCCAGCGACCGCCAGGAGGAGAAGCAGCGGCCCGGCCCACTGGAGCGGCGTGCGCAGATACCAGGGAAACGGCTCCTCGATCGCGAGCCGGGACGCGGGGATCTCGAGCCACATGATGCGGACGAAGGAGCGCAGGCTCGCAAACGGGGCGCCCCACGTCATCTCGTCGATCACGCCGACGAAAAGCAGCGTGCCCGCGGCGAACCCGGCCGCGATCTGGAAGATGCGCGGGATGCTCCGGAATTTCCACGCGCTCCACATGAGAAGGGGGACTAAGACCACGCCCTCGCTCCACCGGATCGCAAACGCCGCCGCGGCCAGGGCTCCCGCCGCAAGCTGCGGCGCCGCAGCTCGCGAAGGCGTGCTCGCGAGCCAGAACGCCGCGATCAGGGCAGTCGCCGACATGGGGCGCGGGTAGGGCGTCGCTCCGTATGCGAACGGCATCCAGGCGAACGCGTAGAGGAAAGCACCGGCCAGCGAAGCGCGAACCGTCCAGCCCCACCGCCGCGCGAGCGCGTACAGGAGGATGATTCCGCCGGAGGTGACTGCGACGTTCGGAAAAGAGGCGACCCAGGCCACGACCGCCGGATCGCGGACCCCGGCCAGAGCGGCGAGCTTGACCCCCGGCCAGATGAGGACGATCGGGTGGAAGAGGCACCGCAGCTCCCACGGGTCGTAATGGACCCCGAGGGAGTACTTCGCCGCCGTCTGCACGATCTCGAGGTCGTCGCCGGTCAGAAATCCCTGGAACCGCCACGCGCGAGCTTCGCGGCGGCAGTGACCGCGACCAGGATTCCGAGAAGAACGGCGCTCCGGACGCCGGGAGGCTCCGGGCCTCCTGCCGGCCGCGAAGCGGGACCGCTCAAAACGGTCGCGGTCAGTGCGGGGTGGGAACCGGCGCCCTGCGCGGACGCGCCCCGAGGGCGGCGGGCGCTAGGAAGCGCTCGGTCGTCAGACGGAGGGCCTCGGCCCGGGCCGTGCGCACGGCGGGCTCGAGCGCGCTTGCGAGGCGATCGAGCTCGCGGACGAAGGTCACCGATCCGCGTCGCTCCGCGTCTTTGCGCATCGAGAGGATGTGGCGCCGAAAGAGCCGGACGTCGTTCCACCGGCCGAGCATGTCCTGAACCTTCTTCCCGTACTCGATTTCTCCCTCGAGGCCCGCGCGTCCGGCCAGCGCGAGATCCTCCGCCAGGTACCGGGCCTCTTTGACGGCGAGCCGGTAGCGATGCAGGGCGCGGTCGCTCGACTTCTCCGGCAGAGGAACTAGGCGTTTTTCCGCCCGGCTCCTCGCCTGCTCGAGGCGGGGGAGGAGCTTTCGCTGCTTTTTCCGCGAGAGGCGGGCCACCTGACGGCGAAGGCGTTCGACGTCC
Organism: Thermoanaerobaculia bacterium; assembly: GCA_038229875.1. Taxonomy (GTDB): domain Bacteria; phylum Acidobacteriota; class Thermoanaerobaculia; order UBA5066; family Gp7-AA6; genus JALYUA01. The sequence goes on from JBBROA010000030.1 coordinate 29,210, forward strand.
TCCTCCGGTATCCGCCGCTCGGCGACCCGCGCCCCTTCGCGCAGCAGAGCGTCCCATCGCGCGTCGACTGCGGTCGCCACGTCCTCCGGCACCCATCCGATCTTCCGGACCCTCGCGAGCAGGCCTCGATCGACCTCGATCTGACGCAGGTCCGACAGCGACCGTACGATCCGCCGCGATTTCTTCGCAAGCTTGTCCCGGCCGAGCGCCGTCGCGGTCGCGCAGACGCGCCGCAGAGCGACTCGCAGGGCGTGCACCGCGTCGGGGGAATTCTCACGGAGCTCTTTGCCCGCGCGTTCCAGCGAGCGGGCCCGGGTCTTCCAGAGAGGGGTGCGTTGCGGCACGGAACGGCTATTATATGGAGACGACTGACCCGACGACCCCCGCCGCGGACCCACCGCCCTTCACGCGCTTTTCACGTCGAATTCATCCGGCGCGCCGGGGCGGGGGCGACAATCCGGACGCCATGAATTCCCTGGCCGCTATCGACATCGGGACAAACTCGATCAAGCTCCTGATCGCCTCCGTCGAGGACGACGGGACGCTGGACGTCCTGTCGCGGGAGAAATCGATGGTGCGGCTGGGGAGCGAGACGCTCGCGACCGGCCGCCTTCCGGATGAGGCAATGGAAGCCGGCGCCAGCACCGTCGAGCAGTTTTTGCGCTCGATTCGCGGAGCCGGAGCGGAGCTCGCGCGAGCCGTCGCGACCTGCGCCGTCCGCGAGGCTTCCAACGCGGAGAAGTTCGTGGACACCGTCAAACGCCGGACGGGAGTTTCGATCGACGTCATCTCCGGAGACGAGGAAGCGCGGTTGATCAATCTGGCGGTCCGAAGCGAATTTCCCTCCCGGCTCGACCCCCTGTTCTTAGTCGACATCGGAGGGGGCTCGACCGAGCTGGTCGTTTCCGACGGCTCCCGGGTTCTCCTCTCGGAGAGCCTGCCCCTTGGGGTCGTCCGGCTCGCCGATCGGTTTTCGAAGACCGATCCGCCGAGCGACAAGGACCGGAAGAGGATGAAGCGAGAGATCGAGGCCGTCGCCAAACGTGCGGTCGCCGCCGTTCGGCGCACAGGCTTCAAGACCTGCGTCGGCTCCTCGGGAACGATCCAGTCTCTATCGCTCGTCTTCGAGGGGGCGGTCCTCGGGCGCGAGCCGGCCCCGTCGGGACATCGCACCCTGACCCGTTCCGGGCTGAAAAAGGTGAACCGGATTCTGCAGCGCACGACCTCCAAGGAGAAGCTGCGGATCTCGGGCCTCGACCCGCGGCGGCGCGACATCGCGGTCCCGGGTGGGCTCCTGCTCGCGTGGATCCTGAAACATTCGGGAGCGAGCTCCATCGTCGTCGGCGAGCGCGGACTGCGGGAGGGGATCCTGCTCGATCATGCGGTCGGCGCGAAGAGCCGCCGGGCGGTCGATCGGGACGTCCGCGCCCGGAGCGTGGACAGGCTTCTCCGCCGGTCGAACGCGGAGGTGCTTCACGCGGCCCACGTGTCCCGGATCGCGCTCGAGATCTTCGACCAGACTCACGCGGTTCACCAACTCTCCGCGACCGAGCGGGAGTGGCTCCAGTACGGCGCTCTCCTGCACGACGTCGGATGCTACGTGGGTTACAGCAAGCACCAGCGGCACTCCTATTACCTGATCACCCACGGCGACCTGACCGGCTTCTCCGCCGAGGACGTCGAGGTGCTCGGGCTGCTGGCGCTGTACCACAAGGGGGGCGGGCCGAAAGCGCGGCACGAGAGCTGGAACTCCCTCGATTCCTACCGGCGGGCGGCGGTCGAAAAGCTGTCCGCCATCCTGCGCATTGCCGACGGGCTCGACAGAAGTCATAAGCAGCTCGTGACCGCCGTCACCTGCCGCGTCAGGCGGCGCAAAGTGGAGATCGAGTCGGCCGCGCGCGGAGACTGCGAAGCCGAGCTCGACGCCGCGCGCCGGAAATCGGACCTCTTCGAGCGCGTGTTCGACCGCCGATGCGCGTTTCGAGCGGTGCCGGCGGAGCGGAACGCACCGGTGACTCAGCGGGACCTGGAGATCCTTTCGAATGAAGCCCTCTGGAGCAACTGAAATGAGGAAATCGTGAAAGAGCATTTTGCGGAGCAACTGGAAGAGCTGCGGCGAAACCTGATCCTCATGGGAGGGGAGGTGGAGCGCCAGATTCACCGGGCGATCGAGGCGCTGATCGAGGTCGACCCCGAAAAGGCCAGAGCGGTGATCGCGGCGGACCGCGACATCGACCGGATGGAAATGAAGATCGAGGACCTGGCGGTTCAGCTGTTCGCTCTCCAGCAGCCGGTCGCCGTGGACCTGCGATTCTTGATCGCCGCGCTGAAGATCAACAACGACCTCGAGCGGATCGGCGACCACGCCGTGAACATCGCCGAAGGAGCGGAACGCCTGGCCGGGCAGAAACCCTTCAAGCCGTTCATCGACATTCCCTACATGGCCGAGGTCGCCGAGACGATGCTGAAGCAATCGCTCGACGCTTTCGTCAATCGGGACGCGGCTCTCGCCAAGCAGGTCCTGAAGAAGGACGACATTCTCGACGAGAAGAACGTTTCGATCATCCGCGAGCTCCTGACTTACATGGCGGAGTACCCGACCCTCATCACGTACTGCATCGAGCTGATCTCGATCTCCAAGAACCTCGAGCGGGTCGGCGATCTCGCCACGAACATCTGCGAGGACACGATCTTCATCGCGGAAGCGCGGTGGGTGAAGCACCACGCGGTCGAGCTGGCGTAGAGAACCCGATATTGCTTCGGATCGGAACGCACTTTCGGCGACGGCCCTCCGGGCGGGTCGGATCTGCGTGGAGGCCGCTCTGGCGCGGCAGGGGCACCGGAACTTTGGCGCGGAAGACTGGGCGCTGGCGATCGTCCGGGACCTCGGCGTCGCGGCCCTGTTCTGGGCGGGACTCTTCGGCCGTCGGACGCGCTGGCGCGGCCGTACACTGGTGGTGGGACGGAGAACTCTACTCACGCCGTCCACTCCGGGCACCGCAATCGGTCTCTGGGGCCCGCGAAGGAGTCGATTCGCCGCCTGAGCCTGGCGGATCGACTCAGTCGGGACGCTCGGGACTTCATCCTGCCTTCACATGGCCGTCCTAGCATCTCCCTCATGAAGGAAACACGAGCTCTTCTCGAAACGTGTCCCTGTGGACGGGATCTTCTTCCGCCGGTCGCTCCCGAAGGATCCTGGGCGGAGATTCGATGCGATTGCGGCCGCAGGCTGGAGCTCGAACGGTCCGTCGATCGATGGCTGCTTCGGGCCGATCTCATTCCAGAGGGGTCAGTCCCCCTCGACGGATTCTCGCGGGATCTGCGCGCGCGCCCCGACACCGAGCGATTCTGGTTTCAGACCCTCGACCGGATCGGCCGGCGTATGCCCGTGCACATCGTCTTCTCACCGTCTCAGAGATCCGCCGAGGTCAAGCGGGGAGATGTCAAGCCGCTGCGGCTCGTGAACGTGGCGACGCCGACCGAGGCGCGGCGGAGATGGCTCGCCTGGAACGGTCAGGCGGGGGGCACTCGAGGGCTCGCTTCGACCTGATCGTCAGGATTCGGGGACAGCGCGCAAGCCGCGCCGCGCGAGCCGGTCGAGAATCGCCCCCTGCGCGTCAAACGGCGTTTGACCGGGCTCGGGAGAGCGGCGGACGTACGATCCGTCCGGCTGAAGGTCGCGCGCGCGGCTGTTGTCCCCCTGGAGAGGGTCAAAGACCTCCTGCCGGATCTTCTCGCGCGCCTGCGGGTCGAGCACCGGAACCATGAGCTCGACGCGGCGGAAAAAATTGCGCGGCATCCAGTCCGCGCTCGAGAGGAAAACCTCCTGCTCCTCCCCGACGCCGAACGCGAAGACGCGGCTGTGCTCTAAGAACCTGCCGACCACGCTCGAGACCCGCACGTTTTCGGACACCCCCGGGACGCCCGGCCTCAGACAGCAGATGCCTCTTACGGCGAGAGTGATCGGAACTCCCGCGGCCGAGGCCCTGTAAAGGGCGCGAATCACCTTCGCATCGACGAGCGAATTCATCTTGGCGATGATCCGGGAGGGCGCGCCCTGGCGGGCTTTCTCCGCCTCCGCATCGATCAAGGCCACCACTTTCTCGTGGAGGGAGAAGGGGGCCACGAAGAAGCGCTTGTAACGAGTCCGCTTCGAGAAACCCGTCAGGAAGTTGAAGAGCTCCGACGCGTCGTGCCCGAACTCCGGGCGCGCCGTGAAGAGTCCCAGGTCCGTGTAGATCCGGCCCGTCGTCCTGTTGTAATTGCCCGTTCCGACGTGGACGTACCGGCGCATCGTCGTGCCCTCGCGCCGAACGACGAGGGCGATCTTCGCGTGAGTCTTCAACCCCTCGACTCCGTACGCGACGTGTACTCCGGCCCGCTCGAGCGATCGCGCCCACTGGATATTTTTTTCTTCGTCGAAGCGCGCCTGAAGCTCGACCAGCACGGCGACCTGCTTCCCGTTCTCCGCGGCTCGCGCGAGCGCCGCGATGATCGGCGAGTCGGGCCCCGTCCGGTAGAGCGTCATTTTGATCGCGAGGACGTCCGCGTCCGCTGCGGCGGCTTCGAGGAACTGCAGGACCGGATCGAAGCTGTCGTAGGGGTGATGGAGCAGGATGTCTTTCTGACGGATGGCGTCGAACGTTGCGGCGGAATCGGAGAAGACGGCCCGCGACCCGGGTAGAAAATCCGCGTCCTTCAGATCCGGACGATCGAGCCGGTGGAGCGCGAGGAAATCCGACGCGCCGAGATGTCCCGCGGTCGCATACACGTCTTCGGCGTCGAGCTCGAGCTGTTTGCGGAGGAGCTCCCGGATCGTCTCCGGGCACCGGCTGTCCACCTCCAGACGGATGGCCGCGCCAAAGCGCCGGAGGCGCACGTTCTCCGCCACCACTCGCAGGAGATCGCCGGCCTCTTCCTCCCGGAGGTCGAAGTCGGCGTCGCGCGTGACTCGAAAGCTCGAAGCGCCTCGGATCTTCATCCCGGGGAAGAGGCTCGGAAGATGCGCCTCGATCAGCTCCTCGAGCAGGAGGAACTCGCTTTGCTCGCCGTCGCCCGGTACCGGAACGAACCGGGGCAGGGAAGGCGGGACCTTGACGCGGGCAAAGAAGGGTTTTCCCTGCTCCTTGTCGGTCAGCTCGACGGCGAGCGAGAGAGAAAGGTTCGACAGAAAGGGAAACGGGTGGGCCGGGTCAAAGGCGAGGGGGGTCAGGACCGGAAACACGACGTTTTCGAAATACGCGGTGAGCTCGCGGCGTGCGACGGCCTCGATCTCCGCCCACCCCGAAAGGCGAACACCGCTCGCCGCGAGTCGCGGGAGCAGATCCTCCATCAGGGTCGATTGGGCAAGATCTCCGTCTCTTCGGACGATCTCGCAGATCGTCTTCAGCTGTTCCTGCGCCGAAAACCCGTCCGCGCTTCGCTCCGTCACGGCGGCCTCGAGCTGCTCGTGGAGGCCCGACACCCGGATCATGAAAAATTCGTCGAGATTGGAATGAAAAATCGCGAGGAACTTCAGGCGCTCGAGCAGCGGCCAGGAGGAATCCAGAGCCTCTTCGAGGACGCGGCGGTTGAACGCGAGCCACGAGATCTCGCGGTTGAAGTAAAGGCTCCGGTCGTTCAACCGGTCGTCGGCGGAACCCTCGCCCTCGATTCGCCGGGGTTCGGTCATGAGTGATTTTCGACATTACCACCGGGGTGCGGAGACGATGTGAAGTCGGTCCTGTGCATTGAAAGATGGCCTCCGAAAGAGACACCCCGCGGTGCCCTTTCCAACGGCCGGGCCGGTCTGTGCGGCCCGTTTTCCGGGATTTCTCACTCCGGTGTCCGGTCCCATCTATCGTTGGCCGAATGGAGACACCTCGAAACCCTCGGACAGGCACCTCCGCGATGGGTCCTATGAGTAGGCTGCGGAGCGCGCTCGCCCGTCTCGATGAGCGGGCTACCCTGGAGGTCCGGCGTCTGCACGGCCCCAGGCGCGACCGGATCCTGCGGCGCGTGAGCTTCTTCGGCAGCCAGCGATTCATGATTCCCGGCACGCTCGTGGTCTCAGCCGTGCTCGTCGCCGCCGGGTACGGAAAACTGGCCCTCGTTTTCGGGACCGCCGTCCTCGGCGCACGCGCTGTCAGTCCGGCTCTCAAATGGTTCTTCCGACGCGCGCGGCCGAATCTCTGGCCGGCCCTGGAGACCGAAAAAAGCCACAGCTTCCCGAGCACGCACTCGACGATGGGAGCGGTGTTCTTCGCCGGAGTGTGCGCGGTGCTTTTCCACGTCACGGCAAACCCGTTTGCGCGTTCCGGGGCTCTGACCGTTTCCGCTCTGGCGATCACGGCGATCGCATTTTCGAGGGTCTACCTGGGCGCTCACTGGCTCTCCGATGTCGCGGGGGGCGTCGCGCTCGGTCTCGGGTGGCTGATTCTCTGGGGATTCCTGTGTCAACTCCTGCTGGGTCCGGATTTGATGAGCGAACATCCGGCGCGTGCACGTCTCTTGCTCATGGAGTCGCCGGCGAACCGCCTCGCCTTACGGAGGTCAGATGTCCGACATCCCCGAGAAACACCAGGCGCCGGTGAAACCCGGCGTGGCTGAGGGAGCTGCCCGCGAGCGCGGCATCCTGCTGGCTAATCCGCGTTCGGGAGCCGCCGACGACGATGGAGAAGAAATCCGCGCCGCCGCTGCCGACGCCGGCCTCGAGGTCGTCGACCTCGACCCCTCGCTCGACCTCCGCGCCCTCATCGAGAGCCGGATCGAGAGCGGCACGAAGCTGTTCGTGGTGGCGGGGGGAGACGGTTCGATCCACGCGGCCGCGCAGGGTCTCGTCAATCGCGAGGCGGATCTCGCCGTCGTTCCCATGGGCTCTCTCAACCATTTCGCGCGTGACTTGGGTCTGCCGCTCGAGTGGCGCGAAGCGCTCGGGGTCGCCCTCGCCGGGAAGACCCGGGCGATCGACGTCGGGAGGATCAACGGCCGCTATTTCCTGAACAACGTCCTGATCGGCGTCTACGCGAAGATCTCGGAGTACCGGGAGCGTTATCGGGGTCGCATGGGGAAGTGGCGGGCTTACGCGAAATCCATACGCATGGCGCTCCGCCGCTTTCACCACGTCTCACTCGCACTCGAAGCGCCCGGACGAAAGGTCAGGATCCGGACGCAGCTCTTCACCGTGTCCGTCGGGACGGACGACCTCTCCCGCCTCGGTCTTCTCGCGCCGAGAACCGACTTTGCCGCGGGAGTGCTTCACGTCTACTGGCTGCCATATCTTTCGCGAAGCGCGTTTGCTCTGGCGA
>JBBROA010000031.1:0-36412 GCA_038229875.1 Thermoanaerobaculia bacterium
ACGACGTGGGCCCTCTTCATCACCGCGATCCTGCTGCTTCTCGCCCTTCCGGTGCTTTCGGGCGCGATGATCATGCTGCTCTTCGACCGGATCCTCGGGACGACGTTCTTCCTGCCCGCCGGCCTCATCATTTCGGGCCAGCCTCTGAAAAACGCGGGCGGCGGGCAGGCACTCCTCTGGCAGCACCTGTTCTGGTTCTTCGGGCATCCCGAGGTCTACATCATGATCCTGCCCGCGATGGGCATTACCTCGGAGATCCTCCCCGTCTTCTCGCGTAAGCCGGTGTTCGGCTATCGCGCAATGGCGTACTCGATGATCGGAATCGCGGGTCTCGGGTTCATCGTCTGGGGACACCACATGTTTCAGAGCGGGATGAACCCGCTGCTCGGGACGACGTTCATGATCTCGACGATGGTGATCGCGGTGCCGTCCGCCATCAAGACCTTCAACTGGCTGGGGACCCTCTGGGGCGGCAGCATCCGCTTCACCACTCCCATGCTGATGGCGCTCTCGTTCGTGTCGATGTTCGTGATCGGCGGGCTCTCGGGAATCTTCATGGCGTCGACCCCTGTCGACATCTTCATTCACGACACGTACTTCATCGTCGGGCACATCCACTACGTGCTGTTCGGCGGCTCGCTCTTCGGCGCGTTTGCCGGCCTCTATTTCTGGTACCCGAAGATGTTCGGCCGGATGATGAGCGAGCGGTGGGGCAGGATCCACTGGGCTTTGACGTTCGTCACGTTCAACCTGGTCTTCTTTCCGATGCACTTTCTCGGGATGCGTGGAATGCAGCGGCGCATCTACACCTACCTCGAGTACGAGCACCTGAAAGATCTGCAGCCGATGAACCAGTTCATGACGATCTCTCTGTTTGTCCTGGGCGCGGCGCAGGTGATCCTCGTCCTGAACTTCTTCCTCTCGATGCGGCGCGGAAAAGTCGCGGGGCCGAATCCCTGGCGGGCGAACACGCTCGAGTGGCAGACCCCCTCGCCTCCGCCCCACGAGAATTTCGCGGAGATCCCGACCGTCTACCGCGGGCCGAACGAATTTTCTGTGCCCGAGCGTGCGGACGATCACTGGCCGCAGAACGAGCCGCCTTCGGGGCCCGCGCGCGCCGCCGCCCACTGACGTGCCCTTGAGAGCGCGGGACGGCAGGGGGGGCCGGGATCCGGAGGACGGCGGCGCCGCGCCGAACGTCGGACTGCACCGTTTTGCCATTCTGACCGCGTGCGCGACGCTCCTCCTGATCGTGGCGGGGGGCCTCGTCACGTCGACCGAGTCCGGCCTCTCGGTTCCAGACTGGCCCCTGTCCTACGGCCGGCTCATGCCGCCGATGGTCGGCGGGATCTTCTACGAACACGGGCACCGGATGGTGGCGACCACGGTCGGGCTTCTGACGACCGTCCTCGCTATCTGGCTCGCGCGGCGGGAGGCCCGCCGCTGGGTGCGCCGGGTCGGGTACGCCGCTCTCGCCGCAGTCGTCGCGCAGGGCGTTCTCGGCGGGCTGACCGTTCTCCTTCTCCTGCCGACCGCGATCTCCGTGGCGCACGCGTGCCTCGCGCAGACCTTTTTCTGCCTCGTCGTGACGCTCGCCGTCGTGACTTCTCCGCGCTGGCGGGCCGGCCGCGCCGCGGAACGCTCCGCCGTCAGCCGGATAGGCAGCCTGACGGTGGGCGCCGTGTTCCTGCAGCTGCTGATCGGGGCGGTCATGCGCCATGGCAAGGCCGGGCTCGCGATTCCCGACTTTCCCCTGGCGTTCGGGCGGATCGTGCCGCCGATTCACACATTCGCGGTCGGTGTTCACTACGCGCACAGGGTCTGGGCCGTGGTCGTCGCCGGACTGGTGATCGCGTGCCTGGTCTCTGCCGTCCGCTCCGGGCGCCCCGGTCTCATCAGAACCGGCACCGGTTTTGCCCTGCTCGTCGTCGTGCAGATCGCGCTCGGCGCCGCGACCGTTCGGACGGGGAAGGCCGTTCCCGTGGCCACCGCCCACGTCGCGACGGGCGCTCTCCTCCTGGCGACCGCGCTCGGCCTGACTCTCGGCTCGCGGCGCATCCCGCTCGCTCGCGCGCGGGGCCGGACCGCCGAAGCGGAGTCCGAGGCGCCCGCGGGAGCCCGGGGAGCGATGGCATGGAAGTAGTGCCGGGCGCCGCCCTGGCGGCGTCTCCCGCGCGGGCGAACCACTATCTCGAGCTCGCCAAGCCGCGCATCACGTTTCTCGTCGTAATCACGGCCGCCGTCGGATACGCCGTCGGGCCCGGTCACTTCGATCCAGCGGTTTTCCTGGCGCTCGTCATCGGCACCGCGTTCGTCTCGGGCGGCGCGTCGGCCTTGAACCAGTACCGGGAGCGCGAGACCGACGCGCTGATGGAGCGCACCCGCAATCGGCCGGTCCCTGCCGGGCGCATCGCCCCCGCGGATGCCCGCGCCTTCGGTCTGGTGCTCTGCGGCGGCGGGCTCGCGCTGCTCTTTGCCGCCTCGCCGCTGTCCGCCGGTCTCGGGCTCGCGGCGCTGGCGAGCTACGTTCTCCTCTACACTCCGATGAAGCGCGTCTCGTCGCTCTGCACGATCGTCGGCGCGATACCGGGAGCGCTGCCGCCGATGATGGGCTGGGCGGCCAGCCGCGGAAGCCTCGACGCCGGAGCGTGGGGACTCTTCGCTATCCTCTTCTTCTGGCAGCTTCCGCATTTCCTGGCGATCGGGTGGATGTTCCGCGAGGACTACGCGCGTGGCGGGTTCCCCATGCTGACCGTCACTGATCGAGACGGCTCTTCGACCGGCCGCCAGATGGTGCTCTACTCCGCGGCCCTGCTCCCGGTGACCCTCTTCGCGGGCGCTCTGGTCTCGGCCGGCCGGTTTTATCTCTGGGGCGCGGTCGTGCTCGGCATCATCTTCCTCGCCGGCTCGGCGAGGTTTGCCGTAACCCGCACGTATTCTTCCGCTCGATCGCTCTTCCTCATCTCGATCCTGTACCTGCCGATTCTTCTCGGTCTCATGGTCCTCGACCGATGACCGCGACGTCGGGATCGCTGCGCAAGAACCTGACGCTGATTTTTCTCATCCTCTTCGCAGTCGCCTTGTTTTTCGGGTCGGTCCTCTTCATCCTGTCGCGGGCGCCGCGCCCGTAAGGAACTCGAGAAGGAAAAGTGATGCACGAACCGATCGAAGCCGACCCGGGTCACGGGGAAGCCCATAAGGGCCCGAAGTACATGACGATTTTCTGGTGGCTCGCGGGGTTCACCGTTTTCGAGGTCGCGTACTCGACGATCCTGACGCCTCCGAAGGCGCTTCTGATCAGCGGCCTCGTGATCCTGGCCGGGATCAAGGCGGTTCTGGTCGCGCTCTACTTCATGCATCTGCGCTTCGAGAGAAAGACGCTCGGAATCATCTTCGCGTCGACGCTGATCCTGGGCGCCATCCTGGTGTCGGTCGGGATGGCGGAGCACTTCCTGCCGAGGCCTTGAGAAAACTGAAATCGACGAGAGAGAGATAAAGGGAGTCCGATGGAACACGCCGCAGCGCTCACCGCCTCCGCCTCCGCCTCCGTCAGTCCCGCCCACGTCACCGGGCACGGGACCGGCCATGCCGAGGAGGAGTACACGACGACGGGCATCCGCCACGACAAGATGGGGATGTGGATCTTCCTCTGCTCCGAGGTCATGTTCTTCACCGGCCTGATCGGCTCGTACATCGTCCTGCGTTTCGCGAGCCCGTTGTGGCCCGTTCCCGGGACCGTGCTCAACATTCCCCTGACCGCGTTCAACACGTTCGTGCTGATCTGCTCTTCGGTGACGATGGTCCAGGCCTTAGCCGCGGTGCAGCGCGCGGACTACCGGAAGATGAAGCTCTTCCTCTGCCTGACCGTGCTGTTCGGTGCGTTCTTCCTGTGCATCCAGGCGGTCGAGTACTGGAAGCTGCTGCACGAAGGCTTCAACCCGCACGTGAGCCTCTTCGGGTCGATCTTCTTCACGACGACCGGCTTTCACGGGTTCCACGTGCTATGCGGCGTCATCTGCATGGCCTTCGTGACCGGAAAAGCGCTGCTCGGACAGTACACGCAGGCCTATCACCAGGGCATCGAAACGGTGGGCCTCTACTGGCACTTCGTCGACCTTGTCTGGATCGTGCTCTTCACAATCATTTATCTCTTTTGAGATGCCTCCTCCTGACTCGGGACCGCGGCTGAGAGGGTCTGTTTCGCAGGCCGGGCGGCGCTCCGCGGCCCGGCCTTGAGCCTGGGACTCATCGACGTCCCCGCGTGGAACGCGGTCTTGAACGCGTCGAGCGCGCTCTTTCTGCTGCTCGGATACGTCGCTGTTCGCGGCGGGAGTGTCGAGACGCACCGGCGCTGGATGCTGGCCGCCGCGGCGACCTCGACGGTGTTCCTCGCGTCCTATCTGGCGTACCACGCGCGCGTCGGATCCGTGCGCTTCACGGGCCAGGGACCCGTGCGGACGGTGTACTTCTCCATCCTCCTCACGCACACGGTGCTGGCGGTCGTGATCGTCCCTCTCGTCCTTCGCACCCTCTACCTGGGTCTCAAGCGGCGAGACGACCGCCACCGTCGGATCGCGCGCTGGACCTTCCCGCTCTGGCTGTACGTGTCGGTGACCGGCGTCGTCGTTTACTGGATGCTTTACCGGCTTTACCCGCCGGGGACGATCCGATAGGATTTTCGTCATGAAGCCCGTTCTCCGCGTCGCACTTCTCGTCGTCGCGGTCGTGCTGCTCGTCTCGCTTTTCCCCGCGGTGGCGGACGCGTGCCCCCTGTGCCGCGACGCCAAGGCGGATACCGACTACGCAGGCGGGACGGCGTCGTTGCCGAACGGTTTCTATTACTCGATCCTGTTCATGGTCTGCGCCCCGTTCGCGGTCATTGGCGCCTTCATCACGCGGGTCGTTCTGGCGCGACGGCGGATCCAGCGTGAGGAGGTTGCCGCCGCAGCGGGATCGCCCGCGCCCGACTTCCTGGCGGGTCGGGCGGAGTCCCGGCCCTGAACTCCCGGCGCGCGGCGCTCGTTCTCGCCGCCGTCGCGTCGCTCGGCATGCCCATGGCCGCCCCCGCGGCGCCCTCAGCGTCCGTCACGCCGGTTCCCGCGCGATCCGAGTCCCCCTCCTGGCTCGCGACCATCGCGAACGACGTCGTTTCGGAGTTCTCGGGCAAGGGACTGACGGTCGACGGGCTGTCGATCTCCGTCCTCGACCTTCGGGCGGGGGGGCGCGGGCGTGGGGCTGTCCAGGTCGGTTCGCGGCGACGTCTCCTACTATCCCGCGTCGGTCATCAAGACCTTCTTCCTCGCCTACTACGAAGCGAGAAAAGAATCGGGCGCGCTGTCGGACACCGCCGAGATTGTGCGCGCGGTGCGGGACATGATCCGGGTCTCCTCCAACGACGCGACCGGTTTCGTCGTGGACGCGATTACCGGCACGACGTCCGGTCCGGAGCTGACCGGTCAGGAGTGGGAGAGCTGGAAGGAAAAGCGCAACGCGGTCAACCGGTTTTTCGAGAAGCGCGGCTACCGGGATTTGAACGCGAGCCAGAAGACGTTCTGCGAGGACGCCTATGGCCGCGAGCAGGTTTTTCGAGACGGGGGGCGCAACCGCAATCGAATGACGTCCGACGTCGTGGCGCGCCTCTTCGCCGAGATCGCGCGGGGGCAGATGACCGGTCAGGCGGGAACCGCCGAGATGCTCGCGCTTCTCTCCCGCGACGTGACGTCCGACAAGCCGCTCGAGGACGGGGAGCTCGAGGACGCCCGCCTCTCAGGCCACGGACTTCCCGCGGGGACCCGCATGTGGTCGAAGTCCGGGGACGCCTACGACGTCCACCACCTGGTTTCGAGGATCGTGCTGCCGAACGGAGCCGACTTCGTGCTGGCCGTCTTCACGAAAGGCGTGAAAACGGTTCCCGACGTGATTCCTCGCGTCTACGCCCGCGTCGCGGAGCGATTTTCGGGCGCTCCTCCCGCGACGGCGCGTTGAGGCCGCGCCCGTGATCGGGCGGGACGCGCAGGCGGGACCGTGACGCGCGCTCCGTTCCCGACGTGACTTTCGCCTCCGTGCTTTCGCGATTGATGGGAGCGGCACTCGCGGTCTACCGGAGCACGATGTCGGTCGCCTTCCTGCGGCGGGATCGGTATCTGAGTCTTCACGACCGCGGCACGCCCATACTCTTCGCGCTCTGGCACGGCCGGATGTTTCTCTCGATCCAGGCCCACCGCCAGCAGGGGATCGTGACGATGGCGTCGCGCTCGAAAGACGGCGAGATCATCGCCCTCTGGCTCGAGAGTAACGGCTATGTCGTGGCGCGCGGCTCCTCGTCCCGGGCGGGCGGCACAGCGCTGCGGGCGATGGTTCGGGAGGTGCGGCGCGGCCGCCATGCGGCGTTGACGGTTGACGGGCCCCGCGGCCCCGCCCGGACGGTACAGCCCGGCGTGGTGGCGCTGGCCCGCCTGACGGGGGCGTGGATCCTCCCGATCTCCTTCTCGAGCGCCCGGCCGAAGTTCCTGAAATCCTGGGACCGTTACCTGCTGCCGCTGCCGTTCTCGCGCAACATCGTGGCCTACGGGGATCCCTTCCCGATCCCTCGAGAGCTTTCCGACGAGGAGGCAACCGATCGAATCTCTGCCGCCCTGGACGCCGTCACCGCCGCAGCCGACGCGGCGACGCGCAAGGCCCCCTCTTCGACGCCCCACGGACCGCAAGCTTGATCGGGATCAGCCGCACGAGCTGAGTCCCGGGCACCTCCCCGCACCGCCCGCCCCGGCCGCGTCCCCGGCGCGCGGGGAGAGGGAGCAGAACTGCGCTCCGGTCAAGGTGGTGGCTAAACTCGCCCCGAGAGGAGTCTCCTGACCGAAGGGAAGGAGGAGCCTCTCGGGGCGGGAGCCGAAACGTCCCGAAGAGAGCGGAGGCGACGTTAGTCCAGAGTCCGTACCGTGACGAAGTGGCGGTCGAGGGCGAACCAGAACATCGGAACCAGAGGGCGTTCGCTGCCGTCGGAGCGGAAGGCGCGGGGGGCGGCGAGGTCCGCCTCCCACTCGATCGTGAGCCGCTCGCCGCCGAAATCCGCGTCGACGCGTTCGCGCCTCTCGATCTGGCGCGAGGTAAACGCCAGCGCTTCGTCGCCTGATGCGATGGCGAGCATTTCTTCCTTCGGCTTGTGCCTCCGGTCGAGGGTCTTCTCGCCGGAGACGCCCTGCATCCCAGAGATCCGGTAAATCTTCAGAAGGATCGGGGCCGTCGTCTTTTCCCCGAGGTCGAGGTACAGCGAATCCGGATGCACTTCCTCCCACCGATCGCAGCGCGTCACCGTCGCGGCGACGCCGGCGAGCCTCTGCCCGGCCAGCGGCCCGGACAGCGCGAGCCCCGTCGCGGCGGACCAGTAAGTCCTCGTCTCACGGTCGCGGAACACGAGCGTGTCGCGCCAGAGCGCGCCGGTGCTCTCGAAGAGCAGAGTCCTTCCGGCGAGACGCCGGTCCCAGGCGGCGGCGATCCCGGTCAGTGCGCACCGCACGACGACGTAGGGAGTGCCGCCGACGTCGTCGTTGACGACCTCGAAGCGGTCGAGGAGACCGAGGGGATAGGCCCGCGCCTCGTCTCCGACCGCGATCCCGATGACGCGGTCGTCCTCGTCGGGCCGGCGGGTGTGGCGAGCCAGCGGGACCATTGTGGCCTGATCGATACTTTTGAACTCTCCCTCCGGAGCCATCTGGACCAGCGGATCCCCCGCGACGACCGCGACGCGGGGACTGTCGCGGTAGCGGTGCGTGAAGCAGGCTGAGGACGCCGTGAGTGCCGTCAGCGCCGCGAGGGCCTGAAAAACCTTCTTCCGGCGAACGCGGCGGACACGACTCACGTCCAGCCAAGGTACACGATTCATGCCTGTTGCGCGGCTGAGGGCGGGCGGCTGTGCAAGACTCGCCTCACATGCCGGACCATTCGCTTCCTTCCGCGGCGCCGGGGAGGAGGCTCTCGCTTTTCTGGATCCTCCAGCTCGGCGGTTGGGGATTGTTCGGCGCGGGGATGTTCGTGGCCGGCTTGTCGGTCTTTCCCCTGTTCGAAGACACGTGCCTGAAGTCGAGCCTGACTCTCTGCGGCTTCGCCGCGAGCCTGTTGCTTCGCTTCCTCTATCGCGCGGAGGCGAAGCTGCGAGTTCCGATCGCGGCGCAGGCCGCGATTCCCATCCCCGCGTCCTTCGGGGCCGCTGCGGTGTGGATGGCTGTGCACCACGTCGCGATCGCGGCGATCTTAGGCGGCGGGAAGCGCCACGGATTCCACCTCGATTGGAAGGGGTTCCCGGACTTCACCAATACCATCTATTACTTCTTCGTCCTTCTCGCCTGGAGCGTTCTCTACTACGGGGTCCAGGCCGGTCTCGATCTCTCCGCCGAACGCGAACGTTTGAGGAAATCCGAGGCGCTCGGACGGGAAGCGCGGCTCCACGCGCTCCAGCTCCAGTTGAGCCCCCATTTCCTGTTCAACGGGCTGAACGCAATCTCGACGCTCGTGCACGACGGTCGAAACGCCGAAGCGAACCGGATGCTCTCGCGACTATCGGATTTTCTGCGCGCCACGCTCGACCGGCCGACCACGATGGAGGTCCTGCTGGACGAGGAGATCGAGCTCGCCCGCCGATACCTCGAAATCGAGCAGATCCGGTTCGGAGACCGGCTGAGGCTCGACATCCTGGTGCCGTCGGAGACCCGCCGCGCGCTCGTGCCGCCGCTCATCCTGCAGCCGATCGTCGAGAACGCGGTGCGTCACGGCATCCTCCCGCGCGAAGGGGGCGGCACGCTTTCGATTCGAGCCGCCCACTCCGATGGATGGCTCACGCTCGGGGTCTCGGACGACGGGCCCGGGCTGCCGGAGCGGGCGGTTCCCGCGGGCGTGGGGCTCGCGAACACACGCGCGCGGCTCGCGGAGCTCTACGGAGGGCTCGCGGAGCTTTCGTTCGCCGCGGTCGCGACCGGCGGGCTCGCGGTCTCCATCCGCATCCCCTTTCGTACCGCCGTTTCCGGGGCGGCGTGACGTGACTCTCCGAGCAGTGGTCGCAGATGATGAGGCGCTCGGCCGGCGCGGGATCGTGTCCCGGCTCGCGAAGGCCGACGCGGTTGAGGTCGTCGCGCAATGCGGGAACGGCCGCGAGACGATCGAAGCAGTCCGGGCCCTGCGCCCCGACCTGCTGTTTTTGGACGTCCAGATGCCGGGTTTTGACGGGTTCGAGGTGGTGCGCGCCCTGCCCGGGGATCTCCGCCCGCACGTGATCTTCGTGACCGCGTGGGACCGCCACGCGCTTCGCGCGTTCGAGGTCCAGGCGCTCGACTACCTGGTCAAGCCTATCGACGACGAAAGATTCGCTCAGGCCCTCGCTCGCGCCCGACGCGCCATCGCGGAAAAACGGGACGGAGAGATCGGCCGGCGCGTCCTCGCCGTTGTCGGAGGAGACGCTCGCCCGGTGGAAGGGGAGAAGACCCACCCTCCGGGCGCGATCCCGGGGTGCTTCGTCATTCGCGACCGCGGCCGCGTCGCTTTCGTTCGCCATTCGGACGTCGAGTGGATCGAGGCAGCGGGTGACTACGTGAGGTTGCACGCGCGAGAGCAGTCCTGGCTGACGCGCGACACGCTTTCTGCAGTCGAGAAGCGTCTCGACCCCCGGAAATTTCTGCGCATCCATCGGTCGACGATCGTGCGGCTCGACAGGATCCGGGAGCTCCGGCCCTTCGAGAACGGGGACGCCGCCGTTCACCTCACAGACGGCCTCGAGCTCCGTGCCAGCCGGAGCTACCGGAGCGCGCTGGCGCGGCTGATCCGCCCCCGCTGATCGTCCGCTTCCCCCCGTTCGCCGCACGGGCGCCCCGGCTGGTCTCAGACCGCGTTCCAGCCCCGCCGCCGCCGCCTACGCTCGCGGCATGGCTCTTTGTGGTTTCAGGCGGACCGGCATTCGCATCCCCGCCTTCGCGACCGTACTGCTGTTCACGGGAAATGCCAGCGCGCTTCGCGCCGAGGATCCCCGCGCGGCGCCCCGCCAGGCGCCGATCGCGGTGCCGAAGCTTGCAGCGCCGATCCGGATCTCCGGCGACCTTTCCGATCCCGGCTGGGCGAGCGCCGCCCCCGTGACCGAGTTCTTCGAGGTCGATCCGGGCGACAACACGCCGCCCGTCGTGCCGACGACGGCGTACCTCGCCTGGGACGATGATTTCTTCTACGTGGGTTTTCGCTGCGGGGATCCCGATCCGGCGCGGATCCGCGCGCCGTACGTGGATCGCGACAACGTGTTCACGGACCAGGATCTCGTGGCCGTGCTGCTCGACACGCGGGGGGACGGAAGGTCTGCCATCCAGCTGCGGGTGAACCCGCGGGGGATTCAGGCCGACGCGGTGAATACGGAGGCGGCCGGGACGGAAGACTACTCGCCTGATTTCTTCTACGAGTCCGCGGCGCGGATCGGCCCCGCCGGCTGGACGGCGGAGATCCGGATTCCATTCTCTACCCTGCGGTACCCGAACGCCGACCCACAGACCTGGGGGATCCTGCTGTTCCGGAACTATCCGAGGGGCGATCGGCGGCGCATGTTCTCGTCGCCTCAGCCGCGGGGCTCCAGCTGCTTTCTCTGCCATCAGCGAAGGCTCGAGGGACTGGCCGGCCTTCCGTCGGGCGCGCATTACGTCGTCGCGCCGTTCGGCACCGTGCGCGGGCAGGCGGCGAGCGGCGTCGCGAACGGGGGGCTCGAGAGCGGCCCGGTTCGCGCGGACGGCGGCGTCGACGCGAAGTTCGTCCCGGGGCCGGACACCGCGATCGACGCGACGTTGAATCCGGATTTCTCCCAGATCGAGTCCGACGTCGCGCAGATCCGGGTCAACCAGCGCTTCGCCTTGTTCTATCCGGAAAAGCGTCCGTTTTTCCTGGAGCGCGTCGACCTTCTGCAGACGCCGATCTCCGCGGTGTACACCCGGACGATCACGTCGCCGCGCTGGGGCGCCCGCGTCACCGGCGAGTCGGGAAGCACCAGCTACACGGCACTCGTGACCCAGGACCGCGGCGGAGGCAGCGTCGTCATTCCGGGGCCCGAGTTCTCGATGCTGGCTCCGCAGGACGCCTCATCCTTCGCCGGGATCGCCCGGGTGCGGCAGGCGCTCGGAAAGTCCTTCGCGGGACTGCTCGCCACGGACCGGGAGACGCGCGACGGCAGCCATAATCGTGTCTTCGGGCCTGACTTTCAGTGGCGCCCCGGAGACGCGGACGTCGTGACAGGTCAACTTCTGATCAGCGAGACGCGGGATCCCGATCTCCGGCCGGCGGGAACAGGAAGAGCGACGCGGAAGGACGTGGGCTCTTTCCTCTCCTGGTCTCGGACAACGCGAAGATTCGATTCCTTCGCGGAGTACCAGGATTTTGGAGAACGGTTTCGCGCCGACGACGGGTTCGTGCCTCAGGCCGGGTTCCGGCGGGCGCACGGCTACGCGGGATGGAGCTTCTATCCGAGCGGCCTCTTCTGGCACGTCCGGCCGGTCGTCGCGGCGGAGTATTCGGCGGGGCCTCGAGGCGACCTCCTCTTTCGCCAGCTGTTTGCCGGCGTCGGATTCGACGGGAAGTGGCGCTCGGTCGGCGAGCTGAACTATCGCTCCGACCGTGTCCGAACGGGCGGCCGCGTGCTCGAGAGAAACCAGGTGACCTTTCTGCTCGACGGGAGCCCGTCGCGTTTCGTCCCTCACGTGGCGCTCTCGGGGGAGCTCGGGGACGAGATCGACTTCGAGGGACATCGGCCGGGCACCGGAGGCGAGGTGAAGGCGCAGGTGACCCTCCGTCTCGTGGACCACCTGGAGCTCCGCTTCGACGGCGATCGAAGCTGGGTGAACGTCTCCCGGGCGGGAGGAGCGCGGAAGCGGCTGTTCACGGCGGACGTCGCTCGCCTGAAAGCGACCTGGACGTTCACGGCGCGATGCTTTCTGCGGGCGATCGGCCAGTGGGTGGAAACGAGAAGCGACCCCGACATCGGGGCGGCGTCCTCCTTGCGGAGGGCGGGCGGCTTCGAGACGTCGGCGCTCTTCGGCTACCGGGTCAACTGGCAGACCGTGCTGTTCGCCGGCTACGGGGACGACCGCGCCCTGTCCGAGAAAGGCGATCTGGAGCGGCGCGGAAGACAGTTCTTCCTTAAGTTGTCCTGGGCGTTTGCACGGTAGCGTTAGATGTTGCCTTCGCCGCTCTGACGCGGGGTGAGAGGTGAGGGGTGAGGTCAGTGGCGCAGGAACAACGCAGGAACAAGAAGCCGTACCCACCGGTATCCGGCGGGTTTGCCGGAGACCGTGGGTTTTAGACGAGGGCCGGTGCGGCAGCGGGAACCGGGGCGACGGCTTCCCGGATTACGCGGTGGTAGGTCGAGTCCCGTTCGAAGGGCTCGCGGCCCGATTCGCGGATCACGCGCTCGAAATCGGCGCGCGTCATCCCGGACGCCGTCGTCGCTCCGGCGGCGTGCGTGATCGTCTCGTCGACGACCGTTCCCACGAGGTCGTCGGCGCCGAAGAAGAGCGCGATCTGCGCGAGCTTCGTCCCGATCTGGATCCAATACGCCTTCACGTGCGGGAAATTGTCCAGCAGGAGGCGGGACGCCGCGATCACGCGCAGGTCGAGCTGTCCGGAGGTCTCGGGGAGGTGAGCGAGCGGGGTGTTTTCCGGATGGAAGGCCAGCGGGATCAGTCCCGTGAAACCTCCCGTCTCGTCCTGCAGCGTCCGGAGCCGCAGGAGATGATCCACCCGATCCTCGACCGTCTCGACGCTCCCGTAGAGCATCGTCGCGTTGGTGCGCACTCCCTGAAGGTGGCACTCGCGGGCGATCGAAAGCCACTCCTCGCCGGTGATCTTGTTCGCGCAGATGATGTCGCGCACCCGTTTTTCGAAGATCTCCGCGCCGCCGCCGGGACAGGAGTCCATGCCGGCCGCTTTCAACTCCGCGATGGTCTCGGGAATCGATTTCTTCCCGATGCGGGCGATCCAGTCGAGCTCGACCATCGTCCAGGCCTTCAGGTGCACGGCGGGGTAGCGCTCTTTCAAGGCGCGCAGGAGCCCCGTGTAGTACTCGAACGGCCAGGTCGGGTGAAGTCCTCCGACGATGTGGAATTCTGTGACGGCCTCCGAGTAGCCCTTGCCGGCCTCCTCGACCACCTCCGCGATTCCCATCTCGTACCCGCCGGGCTCGTTGACCTTTTTCGCCCAGGCGCAGAGGGCGCAGTCCACCCAGCAGAGATTCGTGGGATTCAAGTATCGGTTGACGTTGTAGTACGCGACGTTGCCGTGCAGCCCCTCGCGCACGTGATTGGCGAGGCGGCCGAGCCCCAGAAAGTCGCGTGTCGTGAAGAGCGCGACGCCGTCGTCGAACGAGAGCCTCTCGCCCTCGAAGACTTTCCGGGCGATCGGCTCGAGCTCGGACCCGCGGAAGGAGGACAGGCCTGTCACGGGATGGCGGGCTTGGTCACCGGCTGGAACGGGGTCTCCGACTGCGGGGAGATCTGGTCCACGAACGGAGCCACGTAGCGGTAGCATTCCCAGCAGTACTTTTCCTGAGGATGGAACGTCCAGTCGACCACGCGGCCGACGGCGGGGAAATCGACGATCTCCTTGCCGCAGCGGTGGCACATATCTTTCTCGCCGCGGACGAGACGCCAGACAGGACCCATGGGGGTAGCGTATCAGGCGTTCAGCGACGGGCGACGGGCGACGGGCGAGAAGCGAGGCTCGAGCCCCGGTCGAGACCGGGGTTCAATCAGGCCTTCTCTCTGTCTCCGCTCATCGATTTTCTGGCGACGAGGAGGGCGGCGCATGCCGCGGCGGCGAGGGCCGAGCCGATTAAGAACGCGGTCTTCGGGCCGAAGAGCTTCCACCAGAGTCCGAAGAGGATCGAGGAGGGAAGCGCGGCGGCGCCGATGCCGCCGTGAAAGATTCCGTACGCGCGGCCGCGAAGCTTTTCTCCGACGAGATCCGCGATGAGCGCCCTCTCGGCGCCTTCGGTCAGCGCGAAGAAGAGCGCGTAGACCGCGAAGAGAGCCCACAGCGTCCGGGGCCCCGCCACCCAGGCGAAGCCCGCGTACGCGATCGCGTACACGGCCCAGCCGATCGCGACGCACGGGACGCGGCCGATACGGTCCGCGAGGATGCCTCCCGGGACGCCCGCCGCCGCCTTCACCGCGTGGAAGAAGGCCCACAGAAGGGGGATCTGCCAGAGCTCGACGCCGGAGTCCCGGGCCCGGAGGAGGAGAAAGGCGTCGGTCGAGTTCGCCAGCGCGAAGAGAATGAAAATCGCCGTCGCGATCTTGAAGCCTCGGGGGAGGGTTTGTCGCGGGGACCCTTCGCTGAGCGCCGGGATGGCGGCGGTCCGAACCGGGGCCTCGCGAACGCGCCAGATCAGCAGGGCTACTCCGACCGCGCCGGGAATCAAGGCGAGGAGGAACACGGTCCGCTCGTCGGGCGCGATGGTTTTCAAAAGGAGCGCGGCAACCAGCGGGCCGACCACAGCCCCGGCGTTGTCCATAGCGCGCTGAAGGCCGAAGGCGCGGCCCCGTCTGTCGGCGGGTACGAGGTCCGCCAGAAGCGCGTCGCGCGGCGCCGTGCGGATGCCTTTCCCGACCCGGTCCGCGAAGCGGATCGCGAACACCTGCATCCAGCTCGTCGCAAGGCCGACTAAGGGGCGCACGAGCCCCGCGAGCGTGTAACCGGCGACGACGAGTGGCTTGCGCCGGCCGGTCCTGTCGGCCCACCAGCCGGAGGCCATCTTCGTCACGGACGCCGTCGCTTCCGCGGCGCCCTCGATCAGACCGAGCGTCGCCGGACCGGCGCCCAGGGTGCGCGTCAAGAAATCCGGCAGCAGCGGATAGATCATGTCCGAAGCGAAGTCGGTGAGAAGAGACACCCACCCAAGGGTTACGACGGCCGGCGGGAGGGCCTCTTTGGATTCTTTGCTCGAATTTTTTACGGACATTCAGCCACAATGCCTTAATTTATTCGGTAAAACGCCGTCACGCTTACCCCATGATAATCGCAGCTGTGCGCCACCAGGCTTCGGACGCGTTCATTCTCGGGACCTACCCGCTGCGGGAGCGCGATCGGATCGTCGTTTTTCTGACGCGGGACGCGGGGAAGAAGCGGGGCGTGGCCCGCGGGTCGCGAGGTCCGAAGAGCGCCTTCTCGGGCGCGCTCGAGCCGATGACGGAGGCGCGGGTCCTCTACTTCGAAAAGGAGGGCCAGGAGCTCGTCTCGCTCGACTCGGCGGATGTGATCCGGTCGTCGTTTCCGCTCGCGAAGGACCTCGACCGAGGGCTTCTTCTTTCCGCGTTCGCCGATTCGCTCCAGACGTTCGTCTCGGACTCGGATCCCGCGGAGCCCTTCTACCGGCTGGCGCGTCACGTGATCGACGGTCTCTTTGCGGGGGCCCCGACCGACGCGGTCGCCGCCTACTTCGACGTGTGGATCCTGAAGCTGTCGGGGCTCTTTCCGAGCCCGGCGGAGTGCGCCGTCTGTGGCGCGCCTCTCCCCGCGGAAGGCGCGCTTCTGTTCGACGAGACGCGCCCGGGGTTCGTGCACACCGAATGCCGACGGGGGGAGGCGCAGCGGGTGAGTCCTGCGGGGCGCCAGGCACTTGCCCGGATCCTGAGCTCCCCGCTCGATCCTTCCACGAAGATCGCGGGCCTCTTCGAAGTGTCGTCCGTCGCCCGGCGCGCGCGGCGCCACTTCCTCGGCCACGAGCTCAAGTCCCAGCGGGTGCTGGCCGAGCTGCGCGAGGACCGGTAGCTCGCGGTAAACTCGAATCAATGCTCACGTTACAGAGGTTGATCGCCGAGCTGACCGCGTTCTGGGAAGGCGAGGGCTGCCTGATCGAGCAGCCGTACGACCTCCCGATGGGCGCGGGCACGATGCATCCGGCGACCTTTCTGAAGGTGCTCGGGCCCGATCCCTGGCGCTGCGCGTACGTGCAGCCGTCGCGGCGCCCCGCGGACGGCCGCTACGGGGAAAATCCGTTCCGGCTCGGCAAACACATGCAGCTCCAGGTGGTCTTAAAGCCGTCGCCCGACGACGTCCAGGAGATCTACCTGCGCAGTCTCGAGCGGCTCGGCGTCGTCCTCGCCGACCACGACATCCGTTTCGAGGAAGACAACTGGGAATCGCCGACGCTCGGCGCCTGGGGAGTCGGATGGCAGGTGCTGATGGACGGGATGGAAATCACCCAGTTCACATATTTTCAGCAGGCCGGCGGCATCGACCTGGCGCCCATTACTGCCGAGATCACGTACGGCCTGGAGCGCATCGCGATGTTCCTGAACAAATTGAATTCCGTCTTCGACGTGCAGTGGAGCGCGGACACCACGTACGGACAGGTCCGCCGGCAGGACGAAGTCGAGCTCTCAAAATACGGGTTCGAAGTTGCCGACGCCGGGCTCGCGTCGCTGCTCTTCGACCGGTACGAAGGCGAAGCGCGGCGCTGTCTCGCCGCCGGGCTGGTCCTCCCCGCGTACGAGGCGACGCTCGCCTGTTCGCATCAGTTCAACCTTCTCGACGCGCGCGGAGCGGTTTCCGCGACCGACCGGGTCGGCCTGATCCGCCGCGTTCGCGATCTCGCCTGCGCCAGCGCTCGCGCCTCCGTGGCCCGCGGCGAAGGGCGCCTGGCCCCGGCCGCGGAGCCCGAGCCGGCAGCCGCGCGGTGAGCGCCGGCGATCCGTCGGAGGCGCGGTCTCAGGCGCCGGCAGCGCGCCGCGATTTTCTCCTCGAGATCCGGACCGAAGAGATCCCGGCGGCGGCTCTCGGGGCCGCGAGGCTCGATCTGCAGCGGCGTACCTCCGCGGCCCTGGCCGAAGAGGGCCTCGCCGCGGCGGAGGAGCGCTCTTTTGCGACGCCGCGGCGCCTGATCCTCTGGCTGCGCGAGCTCCCGGACCGGCAGGAGGACCGCGCGTCGGAAGTGCTGGGCCCGCCGGCGTCCGCGGCGTTCGACGCGGATGGAAAGCCGACGCGCGCGGCCGAGGGATTCGCGAAGGCGCAGAAAGTTGAGATCTCGTCCCTGGTGGTCGTCGAGTCGCCGCGAGGCCCCACCGTGGCTGCCCGCCGCACGATCCCGGGCCGATCCTGCGCCGATGTTCTCTCCGAGGTCCTGCCGCGCGTCGTCTCGGCGCTCTCTTTCCCGAAGACGATGCGGTGGGCGCGGGGAGAAAGCGTTTTCGTCCGGCCCGTCCGAGGGGTCCTGGCGCTCTACGGCGGGACCGTCGTTCCGTTCGATCTCTTCGGCGTTTCCTCCAGCAACTCGACGCGCGGCCACCGCATCCTGTCGGACCGTCCGATCACAGTCGCGGGGGCGGAGGATTACTTCGCGCAGCTCCGGTCAGCCCGCGTGGAGCCCGACGGCGAAAAACGGCGCATCACGATCCTCGAATCCGCGAGGGAAATGGCTCGGAGCGTCGGAGGGACGATCGAGCCCGACGCGGACCTCGTGGCAACGCTCGCCGACCTCGTCGAATGTCCCGGGACCGTGCGCGGCTCGTTCTCCCCGGAGTTTCTCGACATTCCCGAGGAGATCACGACGACCGCGATGCGCGTCCACCAGAAATACCTGCCCGTGCGCGGCCCGACGGGCCTGCTGCCGCACTTCGTCGCGGTCATGGACAACGCCGAGGACAGGAAGGGCCTGATCGCGAAGGGAAACGAGTGGGTGTTGAACGCCCGCCTCGCCGACGCCCGCTTCTTCTACGAGTCCGACGTGCGGCAGCCGCTCGAGTCGCGGCTGCAGGATCTTTCGCGACTCACGTTTCAGGATCGGCTCGGCGACTACCTCCAGAAAACGGGCCGGCTGCAGGAGCTCTCGGAGACGATTGCTCACGTGGTGGCCAGGCCGGACCTGGTCGATTCGGTCCTGACAGCGGCGCGTCTCTCGAAGGTGGATCTCACGACCCTGATGGTGAAGGAATTCACGGACCTCCAGGGAGTCGTCGGCGGGATCTACGCACGGCGCGAGGGGCAGCCGGACTCCGTCTGGAAGGCCATCTACGATCAGTATCGTCCCGCGTCGGCGACCGACGACCCTCCGCGAGAAGCGGCCGGCGCGATCCTTTCCATGGCGGACCGATTCGATACGCTGGCCGGGCTCTTTACGATCGGGCTGATCCCGACCGGCTCCCGCGACCCGTACGGGCTCCGGCGCGCCGCGTTCGGAATCGTGTCGATCGCGACCGCGCGGCGCTGGCGGCTCGACTGGCGGCCGGTCGCGCGGAAGGCGATTTCTCTCCATTCCGGTGTGCCCGGCGCGAATCCCGAGGCCGTCCTCGCGGAGCTCGGGACGTTTTTCGGGGAGCGTCTCCGGAATTTGCTCGAAAGGCGCGGGCACACGTATGACGAAATCTCGGCGGTCCTGAAGACGGGCGTCTGGGATTTTTCGGACGTCGCGGATCGCGCGCAGGCGCTCACGCAGGCGCGGAGGGAAATGGATTTCCGCTCCCTCGTTCTGGCCTTCAAGCGAATCCGCAACATCGTCGGCGCGGAGGACGCGGCGGGCACTCCGACCGCCGAGCTGTACCGCGAGCCGGCCGAGCGGAGGCTGGCGGCTGATTTTTTGCAGGCGCGGCAGTCGATCGAAGAGCTGGCGGGGTCCCGCCAATACAGAGAAGCGATGGGAATGATCGCCTCGATCGCTCCGTCGCTCGACCGGTTTTTTGTTGAGGTTCTCGTGAACACGCCGGAAGAAGATCTGCGCCGCAATCGCCTGGCGCTTCTCGCTTCCATCCAGAAGGAGTTCACGAAGCTGGCGGATTTTTCTGAGATCGTGGTGGAAAAGTGAGGGGCAGCCGATGAAGCGCGTCTTTTACTTCGGCGAGGGCGAGGCGGAAGGCGCCGGCATGGGCAAGGAAACGCTCGGCGGCAAGGGCTCGGGCCTGGCCGAGATGACGGCGCTCGGCATCCCGGTGCCTCCGGGATTCACGATCGAGACGGGCGTCTGCGTCGACTTTTCCAACGGCGCCAGCCTGGACGGCGTGCGCTCCGAGGTCGAGTCGGCTCTCGCGCGGCTCGAGCACTCCACCGGCAAACGTTTCGGCGATCCGGGGGACCCGCTCCTCGTCTCCGTTCGATCCGGGGCACGGTCGTCGATGCCCGGAATGATGGACACGATCCTGAATCTCGGCCTGACGAGCCGCGCGATGAAAGGCCTCGCCGGAGTGTCCGGTCAGAGGTTCGCGCTCGACTGCCGCCGGCGATTTCTCGAGATGTACGGGGACGTGGTCCTGCGGGTGCCGCGGCACGAATTCGACAAGACGCTGGCGGAAAAGAAAAGCGAACGCAACGTGAAGTCCGACGTGGATCTCACGGCGGACGACCTGACCGACGTCGTCGGGAAGCACGAAAAGTTGATCCGCGAGAAGACCGGGAAGGAGTTTCCCGAAGACCCTCGCGAGCAGCTCTGGGGCGCGATCGCCGCTGTGTTTCGCTCCTGGGACAACGAAAGGGCGAAGACCTACCGCAAGCTGCATCACATTCCGGACGACTGGGGCACCGCCGTCAACGTCCAGTCGATGGTGTTCGGGAACCGGGGCGAGACTTCCGCCACCGGAGTGGCGTTCACGCGCGATCCCTCGACGGGGGAGCGGCGGTTCTACGGCGAGTTTCTCCCCAACGCGCAGGGCGAGGACGTCGTCGCCGGCATCCGGACGCCGCGCCCGCTTTCGAAGGACGGGTCAGGCCTGTCTCTCGAAGAGACGATGCCCGAAGCGTATGCCGAGCTCCTCCGTCTGCGCGACGTGCTCGAAACGCGGTACCGCGACATGCAGGACCTCGAGTTCACGATCGAGGACAGCCGCCTCTATCTTCTGCAGACGCGCAACGGGAAGCGGACGGGCTTCGCGGCGGTGCGGATCGCGACCGAGATGGTGGACGAGGGGCTGATCTCGGAAGATGAGGCGATCGCCCGGGTCGAATCGGAGCAGCTCGTGCAGCTTCTGGCCCCCGTCTTCACCGGGAACGAGAAGCAGTCGGCGGTCAAATCCGGCCGGTATCTCGGAAAGGGGCTGCCGGCCGGGCCGGGCGCCGCGTGCGGGCAGATCGCGTTCACCGCCGACCGCGCGGTCGCAATGGCTGCCGAGGGCAAGCCGGTGGTCCTCGTTCGCGAGGAAACGTCGCCCGAGGACATCGCGGGCATGCACGCCTCCGTCGGCATCCTGACGACCCGCGGCGGAATGACGTCGCACGCGGCCGTCGTCGCGCGAGGAATGGGCAAGACGTGCGTCGTCGGCGCGGGCGAGCTGTTCGTCGACGGGGCGCACGGTCAGATCCGCGCCCGCGGACTTTCCGCGGGAGAGGGCGACTGGATCTCGGTGGACGGATCCACGGGGGAAGTGCTGCTGGGCAAGATCGCGACCCAGCCGTCCGAGGTGCTGCAGGTCGTTCTCGAAGGGTCGATCCCGATGGAGAAGTCTCCTGTCGCGATGGCTTTCACGCGGCTGCTTGCGTGGGCCGACGCGCGGCGGCGGCTCGGCGTGCGGGCCAATGCGGATACGCCGGAGGACGCGCGCGTCGCCCGGCTCTTCGGGGCGGAAGGAATCGGGCTCTGCCGCACCGAGCACATGTTCTTCGAGGAAAAGCGGATCCTGGCGGTGCGCGAGATGATCCTCGCAGACACGTCCGAGGGCCGCCGCGCGGCGCTTGCGAAGATACTCCCGATGCAGCGCGAAGACTTCCTCGGCATCTTCCGGGAGATGGCCGGCCGGCCGGTCACGATTCGCCTTCTCGATCCTCCGCTCCACGAGTTTCTTCCGAAGGAGGATGAAGCCGTTCGCAGGACCGCCGAGGACCTCGGCGTGTCCCCCGATGCGATCCGCGAGCGGGTCCACGCCCTCGCCGAGGTGAACCCGATGCTCGGCCACCGCGGCTGCCGGCTCGGGATCACGCACCCGGAGATCTACGAGACCCAGGTCTGCGCGATCTTCGAGGCGGCGGCTCAGGCGCTCGCCGAGGGAGTCCACCCGAATCCGGAAGTCATGATCCCGCTGGTCGGCGCCAGGGGAGAGTTCGACCGACTGAGGAAACTGGTCGACGAGACCGCGCGCCGCATCGCCGGGAACCGCGTCAACTATCGCGTCGGGACTATGATCGAGGTTCCGCGCGCGGCGCTGCGCGCCGGCCGCATCGCCTTAAACTGCGACTTCTTCTCCTTCGGAACCAACGACCTGACGCAGCTCACCTATGGCTACTCGCGCGACGACGCGGCGTCTTTTCTGCCGATCTACATCGCTGAGGGGATCCTCCCCGAAGACCCGTTCGCGAGCCTCGACCAGTACGGGGTCGGCGAGCTCATCTCGCTCGCGACGCGCCGCGGACGCGAGGCGAAACCCGGCTTGAAGATCGGTATCTGCGGCGAGCACGGTGGAGACCCGAGGTCGATCGAGTTCTTCCACACGGTTGGCCTCGACTACGTTTCGTGCTCGCCATTCCGGGTCCCGGTTGCGCGACTCGCCGCCGCCAGAGCGGCGCTGAGCGGGGGGACGGCGGCGTCGGCGACGGCGTAAAAACGTCGCCTCCCCGTCGCCTCCGCTCACTTCGGGACGTGCCGTCGCTGCGGCGGACGGCACCGGTGAGCGGCTCGCCTGTTGGCTCGACCGCTCACCTCGTCCCTACGTTCGCTGCAGCTCCCGCCCCGAGAGGCTCCTCCCTCCCTCTGGTCGGGAGACTCCTCTCGGGGCGAGCCGGACCACCATCTCGACGGAAGCGCAGCTCCGCCGCCCCCTTTCCCCGCGGGAGGGCGCCGGAGTTCACGCCTGGCTCGGCATCGTGTTGCTCGAACGCGGGAGGCCCCAGGAGGCGGTCACCGCCTTCGAGCAGGAAACCGACGACGGCTGGAAGCAGTACGGCCTCGCCCCGGCCTTCGATGCTCTGGGACATCGGAGCGAAGCCGATCGGGCGCTCGCCGTGCTCGAGAACGATTTTCCCGACAGCCGGGCCTGGAGCATCGGCTCCATCTACTCCTGTCGCCAGCAGCCGGATCGAGCCTTCTCCTGGTTCGATCGCGCCTATCGCCAGCGCGACGGGCAGCTGGCGCTCATCAGGGCGGATCCGTGCGTTGGCAAGATCGAAGGCGACCCTCGCTACAAAGCGTTGCGAAAGAAATTGAACCTGCCGGAGTGACGGGGAAGATTCTGCGGCGAGTCTCGCGATCCGCTCACTCCGGCGGGGCGGCAGATGAGAACCCTGGTGGATAATCGCACGATGAGCTTTTTCCTGTTGAGTGTTCTGATCGCCGCCGTGGGATCGTCTTCCTCGCCCCCCGCCGATCTGATTCTTCTCCACGCGAAAATCTGGACCGGAGACCCCGCTCGACCGGAGGCCCCGGCGCTGGCGGCGCGGGGCGGCCGCATCGTGGCGGTCGGAACCGACTCCGAGATCGAAAAACTCCGGGGCTCTTCAACGATAGTGCTCAAGGGGGGCGGACGGCGCGTCGTTCCCGGTTTCATCGACGCGCATACCCACATGTCGATGGGAGGTTTCAATCTCCTCGCGCTCGACCTGCGGCGCACGAGGGACCCGCAGGAGTTCACGCACCTTCTCGCCGAGTTCGCCAGAACGCGGCCGGCCGGAGAATGGCTGACCGACGGCGCGTGGGACCACGAGCAGTGGAGCCCCGCGCGGCTTCCCACGCGCGAGATGCTCGATCCGGCGACGGGAGACCATCCCACGTGTCTCTCGCGGCAGGACGGCCATATGTCCGTCTGCAACAGCCTCGCGCTGAAGCTCGCGAAGATCACGCGGGACACGCCCGATCCTCCGGGGGGCGTCATCGTGCGGGACGCGCGCGGCGAGCCGACGGGAGTCCTGAAGGACGCGGCGATGGACGCGATCGGCAACGTTCGGCCCGGGCGCACGACGGCCGAGCTTTTGGAAGCGTTTCGGACGGGCATGCGCCACGCGGCGTCGGTCGGCGTGACCTCGGTGCAGGACCTGCCGGGCGAGGCCGGCGACCTCGATGCGTGGGAAACGCTGCGGCGCTCGGGTGAGCTCACGCTCCGGGTCCACTACCGCCTGCCTCTCTCCCGGTGGGAGAAGGCGCGCGATCGCCGCGAGGCCATGCAGAACGACGAATGGGTGAGGCTCGGCGGGGTGAAGGGATACGCGGATGGCTCGCTCGGGTCGTCGACGGCGCTTTTCGACGTACCGTATTCTGACGACCCTGGGAATTCCGGAGTCTTTGCGTCGGAAGCCATCCCTCTGTCGCGACTCGAGGAGCGGGTGGCCGGCGCCGACCGGGCGGGCCTGCAGGTCGTGATCCATGCAATCGGCGATCGCGCGAACCGGGAGATCCTCGACCTGTACGAGCGCGTCGCGCGCGCCAACGGCCCCCGGGACCGGCGCTTTCGCATCGAGCATGCGCAGCATCTGCGCGCCAGGGACATTCCGCGGTTCGCCCGGCTGAACGTGATCGCCTCGATGGAGCCGTACCATGCCATCGACGACGGCCGGTGGGCGGAAAAGCGCATCGGCGGGGGGCGGTGCCGCACGAGCTACGCGTTTCGATCCCTGCTCGACGCCGGCGCGCGCCTCGCCTTCGGGTCCGACTGGGACGTGGCGCCTCTTTCGCCCATTGCGGGCATCGACGCGGCTGTCACGCGACGCACGATCGACGGCCGCAACCCCCGCGGCTGGTTTCCCGAGCAGCGCATCGGAGTGAAAGAAGCGCTGGGTGCGTACACGAGCGGCGCCGCCTGGGCGGCGTTCGAGGAGAACGAGAAGGGGTCTCTCGAGCCCGGCAAGCTCGCCGACTTCGTGGTCCTATCGAGAGATATTTTGAATGTTCCGGCGGAACAGATCGTGGATGCGAAAGTCGAAGCGACCGTCGTCGGAGGAAAGATCGTCTACCGGGCCAGGTAGCCCGCCGTCCGGCGGAGCGCAGGAGCCGTCCTCGAACCGCACCCGGGTAGACTTCGCGGGTGGCCAGGATCCATCGGCTTTCGAGCGAGGTCATCGACCGGATCGCCGCCGGCGAGGTGGTCGAGCGTCCCGCCTCGGTCGTCAAAGAGCTCGTCGAAAACGCGCTCGACGCGGGCGCCTCTCTCATCCAGGTGGAAGTCGACGGAGGCGGCGTCCGGCGCATCCTCGTCCGCGACGACGGGATCGGGATGTCCCGGGAGGACGCGCGGCTCGCCGTGGAGCGCCATGCGACGTCGAAGATCTCCTCCGACGAAGATCTCGTCGCGGTCTCCAGCTACGGGTTTCGCGGCGAGGCGCTTCCCTCGATCGCCTCGGTGGCTTCGCTCACGCTGACGACCGCGGAGGGTTCGTCGGGCGAAGCGGTGAGGCTCCGGGTGCGGTACGGAGCCGACGAAGAGATCGAGGTCGCCGCCCGGCCGCGCGGGACGGACGTCCTCGTCGAGGACCTCTTTTCGAGGACGCCGGCCCGCCGGAAGTTCCTCGCGTCCCCCGAGGCGGAGGGACGCGCGGCCGCCGTCGCGGTGACGCGCGCAGCGCTCGCAAACCCCTCGATCGCGTTTTCCCTGCACTCGAACGGCCGGGAGCTCCTGGACGCGCCGGCTGCCGTGGACCGCGCGGCCCGCATCCTCCAGGTCTTCGGACGCGAGACTCTCGGCGAGCTCGAGCCGTTCGAGGCTCGTTCCGGGCCCGTCCGCGCCTCGGGATTCGTCACGCGCGGGTCCGTCACCTTCGGAACGCGCAGATTTCAATATCTCTTCGCGAACGGGCGGCCTATCGAGGATCGGGCGCTCGCGCGCGCCATCGGGCAGGCGGCGCGGGACGCGATTCGCACCGACCGGTTCCCGGCGGTTTTCCTCTATCTGACCGCCGAGCCGGGCGCGATCGACGTGAACGTCTCGCCGGCGAAGACGACCGTCCGCTTCGCCGACGCGGGCACGGCTTACAGGCTCGTGTATCACGCGGTGCACTCGGCGCTGCTCGCCGGCAAGGAAGAGCGGCGTCTGAAGTCCGTGCCCTCCGAGGCGTTCGTGTCGGAGCCGCCCGCCGCTTACGGAGGGACGGAAGGCGACGAGGTTCCGCCGGGTCCTGCCCCGGCGCCGCCGGCGGGCGCCGCCCCGGCCCCGCCGCCTCCCGCGGAGAAGCGGCTGCCGGAGCTGACGGCGATCGGGCAGCACCGGGAGTCGTACATTTTGGCAAGCGGAAACGGAAGCGAAGGCCTGCTGATCATCGACCAGCATGCCGCGCACGAACGCGTTCTCTACGAGAGGATCCGGGATCGGATTTCGTCCGGGCGCGTGCTGTCGCAGAAGCTTCTCGTCCATGCGCTCTTCGAAGCGACGCCGGAAGAAGCGGAGACGCTGGGAAGCCGGATGGCGGATCTCGCCTCCGCCGGATTCGAGGTCGAGCCGATGTCCGGCCGCTCGTACAGCATCGGGGCGATTCCCGCCGAGGCCCGCGAGAGGACCGCCGCGGAGCTGCTCCGGGAGGCGCTCGCGCGTCTCCACGAAAGCGGATCAGCCGACGAGACCGAGAGGCGCGACAGGATGGCGGCGGGTATTGCGTGCCGGTCTGCGATCACGGTCCGGTACCACCTCGCGGCGGAAGAGATCCGGAGACTGCTGTCCGACTGGCTGCGCTGCGCGGATCGCTTCACGTGTCCCCACGGACGTCCGGTGGTCCTGTCGATGTCCGAGGAAGAGATGGAGCGCTACTTCAAGCGGCGGTAGCTGGCCGCGTGAGGCGTGAGGCGTGAGGCGTGAGCCGGGAGGGGCGAGGCGTAACACCTGAAAAAAAAGCCGGCTTGCGCCGGCTTTTTTCCCTTACGCCATCCTCGTGGACCGCGGAGTACCGCGGCCGTTTCGCTCCCGATGGTCGCTCGGCTCCGATTCGCGATTCGCTGCGTCAGCTCATAAGGTCCGCGGCGGCATCCCGATCCCGTCGGCGTTCTCGCGGCGCCGGCGCCGCAAGTGCGTCGCGATGAGCACCACCCCGAGGAGGATGAAGGCGGCGGGGGCGCCCCACCGGTCGAGGAAGCTCCAGTCGATCTCGAAGTACCGGTCGATCAGCCACAGCGATCCGAGTCCCACGAGGATCACGCCCCAGGTCAGGCTGGCGGTGCCGCTCGAGACGCGCACGGGCGCGGGCGCGCCGGCCGCGGGTCCGAAGCCGGTCGCGAGGACATAGCCGCGGTTGATGGCGTGGGCCTGGCGGACCGCGTCGATCACCGCGAAGAAGAAGACGAACGCGATCATCGGGCCGAAAAATTCGCCGCGGCCGTGCGCCGACGCGCTGATGCAGATGACGAAGGCGACCCCGAACGCCAGTCCCCGCTGGTACAGCCCGAGATAGAGATGTCCGAGGCCCGGGAACATCGACAACAGCCCGGCGAGCGCGGGGGATTTTCTATCCGCCACGTAAGCCGCGGGCGGAGCAGCCGCAGGCGCAGGCGGAGGCGCAAAGGCCGCCGGCGGCGGGGGAAACGGCGCTGCCGGTGGGGGCGGCGGGGGCGGCGAATAAGGCGTGCTCTGGTCCATGACGTTCTCCTCCTGGCGGGCGATCAGGCGCGCCACGTTGGAATCGAGGTTTCGTTTTCGTTTCTCGGCACGTTCCGCTCTTCGCCGTTGCGCGGACGGGTCTGCGGAGGACGGGGCCTTTGTTCGGGTCTCATGACGAGGGCAATGACATTGGTGAGTACCGCGCGTCCGTATCCGCCGGCGCGGCCGCGCCAGACAGCGACGGCGCGTAAGGCGCGCTGCTGGAAACCGCCCAGGCGGTCCGCCAGCGATGCGTCGGCCACGACGGCCACGTTCTTCGTTTCATACTTCAACCCCGCTCCCGCTCTCCGGGCGAAATCCGCGGGGTTGAATCCCGCGAGCATCACGACGAGCGCTGCCGCGTAGGCGAAACCGATGGCCGCACGCGGGTCGAGGATTCCCTTCCAGCGGGCCCGCGGCTTCACGGGTCTGGTCGCCGAGATCCGTCCGGCGACCCAGGGAGCGGGCTGCGGCGCGGTCAGATCCCGCATGCCGGTGAGAGTCTCGAACGCTTCGCGGCAGCCGTCGCAGCGCGACATGTGGAACGTCAGCCGCGCCTGCTCGGCGGGAGCCGGCTCTTCGCCCGGCTCGAGAGACGATGCGATCAGCATCTCGGCGCCTTCGCACGAGACGGTGAGCGCCGGGATCTGTAGAAGCGCCTCCCGCAGCCGCGGCGGCCACGCGGGCGCCTGCAGGCCCGAAACGAGACTCTCCGCGGTCGCGAGGTCGCGAGCGAGGATCTCGCAGTCCCGGCATGCCGCCCGGTGGGCGCGGCGCTCCGCTTCGGGAGCCTCGGCGGCGAGCAGCCGCTCGATCTCGCGGCAACTCATACGAACGCTCCGGCGGCGACGGCCAGGGAGGTCAGGACACCCGTTCCCCGGTTTTCGTGCCGCTCGCGCACCTTGCGCGCGACTTCTGCGCGCGCCCGGAAGAGCCGGGACTTGACCGTCCCCTCGGGCAGGGAGAGGGCGCGCCCGATCTCGTCGTAAGCGAGCCCCTCGAGGTCGCGCAGGACCAGGATCTCGGCCAGATCCTCGGGGATCTCGGCCAGTGCGGAAAAGAGGATCTTCGTTCGCTCTTTCTTCAACGCGTCCGCCGCGGGGTCGTCCTGCGACCTCAGGAGGGGCAGAACCGCGTCATCGGAAACGAAGCGGAAGGACTTCTCCCGCTTCTGGCGGCGGTAGCGGTCGATGCACAGGTTCCGGGAGAGGGAGACGATCCAGGCGATCAGCGGAAACCCGCCGTCGTACCGTTCCAGGTTCTCGAAGATCTTCAGGAAGATCTCCTGCGAGAGCTCTTCGGCGTCTTCACGCTTCAACGTGAAGTGATAAGCCACCGAGTAAACCCTCTGCCCAAACCGGTCCACGAGCTCCCTCCACGCCTCGTCCTCGCCCTTGCGGCACCGATCTACGAGGCCTTTGTCGTCGTTGCTGCTCAAATCGTCCTCACTGCCACAAGACGCAGGTTGGGCACAAAAGTTCACAGGTGGAGGCGGAGCCTACGGAACGCCCGCGGCGAATCGGGGTTCCAAGGCCCACCGGCTCAGGAGCTTGCCTCGCGCGGTGGTCTGCCCGCCCGCCCGGGCCGCGGACGAGTCACCGGAGGAGGACATCCGCGGAATCATACGGCGAACCGGAAGGGGGGCGCCCCCCGCGGAGATGGCGCGAGCCGCAACGAAACCGCGGTCTCTGGCTAGGGTTTTGGTCCCCGCGCGCGGCCCCGTCCCCGGCCCCCGCGGCGCCGGCGCGTGGCGGCTAAGCCCCGCGGATCGGCGGGCGTCACGGTCTCGAAGCTCTCTCTCGTTTTTGCGGCCCGCTCTCCGAAAGCCCGCCACTCATGCGCGAGGTCCTCTCCGCGTCCGGTCGCCATCGCCTGGAGCTCGAACAGGTCGAGGGCGGTCGAAAAGGTCTCCCGGAAGGCGATCCGGCGGGTCGCCAGCCGGTTGTCGGGCCGGTAAGAGAACCGGCCGACCGTGGCCAGGGCTTGCTGGATCCTGTGGGAGACGGCGTGGGGCAGAGACATCCGGATCGCGATCGGGGGAACCAGGTCCTCCAGGATCCGCCCGAGCACGGCCGGCTCCGGATCGCCTTCCGGGACGGCTTCGCGGACCCGGGCGCGCGCGATCGGCAGGAAGAAGAGTCCGAAGAGGGCGGCGTCGTCGAACGGCCGCCCGCGGCGCCGCTCCGCGTCGAGGGTCTCGAGAAGCGCCCAGAACAGGTGGCCCGTCCCATGCGGATGGTCGGGGTCGATCTCGCGCAACACTTCGGCGAGCTCCGGAAGCAGGACGTCGAGCAGCCCGACCTCGCGGAGGAGAAGAAACGTGGGCAGCGCATGCCCGCCCCGGAGGGACTGCAGAAGCTCTTCGGTGACCCTCGGAGGCGCCGACTTGACGATGTCCTTGCGGAATTCGAGGATGGCCTCGTAGCCGTCGGGCGTGATCGCGAAGCCGAGCCGGCTGGCGAATTCGACGCCCCGGAGCATGCGGACGGGGTCTTCCCGGAACCGCACCTGCGCGTCCCCGATCGTCCGGACC
The DNA here is from genome assembly GCA_038229875.1 of Thermoanaerobaculia bacterium. Lineage (GTDB taxonomy): Bacteria > Acidobacteriota > Thermoanaerobaculia > UBA5066 > Gp7-AA6 > JALYUA01. Next base: position 29,008 of record JBBROA010000031.1, read on the forward strand.
AGGCCGGCTTCGAGATCCTCGAGGCCTCCGGCGTAGTCGATCACGGAGAAGTCGGAGATGTCGTAGAACAGGCCGTTGATGGTGAAGTCGCGGCGGAGCGCGTCCTCCCTAGCGGTCCCGAACGTGTTGTCGGACGTCATCAGGAGCTCGGGACCGTCCGGATCCGCGTTTTCGGGCCGCCTTCGGAAGGTCGCGACCTCGATCACCTTGCCGTCGGCGAACAGGATGTGCGCCAACCGGAACCGGCGCCCGATCAGGCGGCAATTCCGGAAGAGGCGCCGCAGGGCCTGCGGATGGGCGTCGGTGCCGATGTCGAAATCCTTCGGGGTGCGGCCGAGCAGCAGGTCGCGCACGCTCCCCCCGACCAGGTACGCCTTGTACCCGGCGGTGTTCAAGCGGTAGAGGACCTTCAGGGCGTCCGGGTCGATCTGCTTGCGCGAGATCGGGTGCTCGCTGCGCGGCCGGATCCGCGGGAGCACCTCGGGGGTGTCGGAAGGCTCGATGGTCAGGCTCGAGATGGGCGCGTTCGCTTCGGTAATGGCGGCCCTCCATGGCCGGGGATCGGAGTCGCGAAACAGGGGCATTGTAGCCGAAGTAATTGAGAGAATTGATCTTTTGACTTTGTTCGGCCCTGTGCGAAAGAATACGCCGTCTTTGGCGAAATCGACGCAAGGAGGCTTCCGATGAGGATTCCCATGAGGATTCCGATGAGGATCCGATACCTGCTGGCGGGGTCGGTTTGCGCGCTCCTCGTGGCGATGCTGGCCTGCCGGGCGGGCGAGAAGGCGGGCAGCGCCGGCGGCGAGATCTTAGTCGGCGAGTACGGCTCGCTGACGGGAGGAATCGCCACGTTCGGCATCTCGACCCGCGACGGCTCGTCGCAGGCGTTCGACGAGATCAACAAGGCCGGAGGCGTGCTCGGCAAGAAGATCCACCTGCTCGTCGAAGATGATCAGTCGAAGCCCGAAGAAGTGGGCACGGTCGTCACGAAGCTCATCAATCAGAATCACGTCGTTGCGATGCTCGGCCACGTCGCCTCTTCCTACTCCCTCGCGGCGGCGCCGATCTGCCAGGCGAACAAGGTCCCCATGATCACTCCCTCCTCGACGAACCCGAGGGTGACCCAGATCGGCGACTACATCTTCCGCGTCTGTTTCATGGACGATTTCCAGGGCTCCGTGATGGCGAAGTTCGCGGCCGACACTCTGAAGGCGAAGCGGGTGGCGATTCTGGTCGACATCCGCAACGACTACTCGGTCGGCCTGCAGAAGGTCTTCCGCGAGCAGTTCACGAAGCGCGGCGGCACGATCGTCGCCGAGCAGTCTTTCTCGCAGGGGGACTCGGACTTCCACGCTCAGCTGACCCAGATCAAGGCGACGAACCCGGACGCCATCTACGTTCCCGGCTACTACACCGAGGTCGGCACCATCGCCCACCAGGAGAAGGAGCTCGGCTTAAACGTTCCGCTCTTAGGCGGCGACGGATGGGACTCGCCGAAGCTCTGGGAGATCGGCGGAAACGCGTTGAACGGCTGCTACTTTTCCGACCACTACTCGACCGACGACCCGTCTCCGATCGTCCAGAAGTTCGTGACGGACTACAAGAGCCGCTATAAGAACCAGCTGCCCGACGCTCTCGCGGCGCTCGCGTACGACGCGGCGAAGATCCTCGCGGACGCCATGACGCGCGCCGGGTCTACGGACGGCGCCAAGGTCCGCGACGCGATTGCCGCGACGAAGGAGTATCAGGGCGTCACCGGAAAGATCACGATCGGTCCGGACCGCAACGCCGTAAAGCCCGCTGTGGTCCTGAAGGTCGAGAACGGCAAGTACGTTCTCGTCGAGACGATTTCCCCGGAACAGGTCAAGCTCTGATCGGGAGGGCGGCTGCGCGGGGCAGCCGTTTACGGCGTCCGCCGGCCCCGTCCGGGTCTTCCCGTCGCACGGCGCGATTGTCATGACCACTTTCCTCCAGCAGCTCGTCAACGGGCTCTCGCTCGGGTCGATCTACGCGCTGATCGCGCTCGGCTACACGATGGTCTACGGCGTCCTGCGCCTGATCAACTTCGCGCACGGCGACGTCTACATGGTCGGCGCGTACGTGGGCTACTACCTTTCGCGGAAGCTCCAGGGCAAGGAGCCATCGCTCCCGAATGCGATCCTCGTGATGATGGGCGCGATGGCGGCCTGCGCGATCTTCGGGCTGATCATCGAGCGGCTGGCCTACCGGCCCGTGCGCAAGGCCTCGCGCCTGACCCTGCTGATCACCGCGATCGGCGTCTCGCTCTTCATCGAGAACGCGGCGCAGCTCGTCTTCGGGGCCGACCCGAAGTTCTTCCCGTCACTCGCGCCCCGCGCGGATTTCATCGTCGCGGGGGTGAGACTGACGAGCGAGCAGATCACCGTCATCGCCGTGTCATTTCTCCTCATGATCCTCCTGAGGTTCTTCATTCAGAAGACCCGCACCGGCAAGGCGATGCGCGCCGTCTCCTTCAACCTGGATGCCGCAAAGCTGATGGGTATTTCGACCGACCGCATCATCGCCACGACGTTCGCGGTGGGCTCGGCGCTGGCCGCGGCCGCGGGGGTCCTGATCGGCATGCAGATCCCGAAGATCGACCCGCTCATGGGGATCCTCTACGGGTTGAAGGCGTTCGTCGCCGCGGTCCTCGGAGGGATCGGGAACGTCCCCGGCGCCGTGCTGGGAGGCCTTCTGATCGGCACGTCCGAGGTGATGGTCGTCGGGTATCTCTCCTCGACCTACCGGGACGCGATCGCGTTCGGGATCCTGATCCTGGTCCTCATCCTCCGTCCGCAGGGGATCCTCGGGCGTGTGACCAAAGAGAAGGTATGAAGTCCGGGTTGAGGACAGGTCTGGTCGCCGCCGGAACGGTGGCACTGCTGCTGGTTCTGAACTCCCTCTTCACCGGATCGCTCGTGTCCGGCGTCGCCATGCCGCCTTACATCCTGCAGGTCATCTGCCTCGCGGGGATCAACATCATTTTAGCCGTCAGCTTAAACCTCATCAATGGATTCACGGGGCAGTTCTCGATCGGGCACGCGGGGTTCATGGCGATCGGCGCCTACGCCTCGGCTTACGTGACCGTCGCCTGGGGCGACCGCTTCCGCGGCGCGACTTCGTTTCTTCCCGAGTTCGCGCGCGACGGGGCGCTTCTCCTTTTCTCCCTCGCCGTGGGCGCTCTGCTCGCCGCGATCGCCGGGTTCTTCGTCGGGGTTCCCTCTCTCCGGCTGCGCGGCGACTACCTCGCGATCGTGACGCTCGGATTCGGGGAGATCATCCGCGTCTTCATTCTGAACATCGACGCGGTAGGCGGCGCCCGCGGTTACTCCGGGATCCCGAAGCTCGCGAACTTCTTCTGGATCTACCTCTTCGCGGCGATCACCGTCGTCGTCGTCTCGCGCACCGTCAAGTCCTCGTTCGGCCGGACCCTGATCGCGATCCGGGAGGACGAGATCGCCGCCGAAGCGATGGGCGTGGACACCACCCGCAGCAAGGTGATCTCGTTCGTCCTCTCCTCCGCGCTCGCGGGCATCGGGGGAGGGCTGTTCGGCCACTACCTGATGTACCTCCACACGAACTCGTTTACGTTCATCAAGTCGATCGAGATCATCATCATGATCGTGATCGGAGGGCTCGGCTCCATCACGGGCTCCGTCCTCGGGGCGATGCTCTTCATCGCCCTGACCGAAGGTCTCCGGGAGTTCTCGCAGTACCGGATGGTCCTGTTTTCGCTCCTTCTCATCATCATCATGATCGTGCGGCCCCAGGGAATCCTGGGCCACCTCGAGTTCCGCCAGTTCTTCGGCCGGCGGCGGCGGCTCGATGCGCCGACGCCGCCGGCCATCACGTAACTTCTCCATGGCGATTCTCGACCTCTCGAACGTCACCATGCGATTCGGCGGCCTGCTGGCTGTCAACGATCTCAACCTGAAGATCGAACCGGGACAGCTCTACGGCCTGATCGGTCCGAACGGAGCGGGCAAGACGACCGTGTTCAACGTGATCACGGGCGTGTACACGCCGACCTCGGGCTCGGTGCGCTTCGACGACACGGACATTGCCGGGGAGCGGTCGGGCCTCATCACCCGGCGCGGGGTCGCTAGGACCTTTCAGAACATCCGCCTCTTCGGGGACATGACGGTCCTCGAAAACGTCAAGGTCGCTTTTCACTGCCGACAGTCCGCCAACCTCGCCGCCGCCGTGTTCCGCACCGGGACGCATACGTCCGAGGAAGCGCGCGTCGAGCGGGAGAGCCTCGAGCTCCTGCACATCTTCAGCCTCGATGGGCTCGCAGGCGAGAAGGCGCGGAACCTCCCGTATGGCAGCCAGAGGCGGCTCGAGATCGCGCGCGCGATGGCGACTTCGCCGCGCGTGCTCCTCTTAGACGAGCCGGCCGCGGGCATGAACCCTCAGGAATCGGTCCAGCTCATGGACCTGATCCGCTGGATCCGCGACCGCTTCGGGATGGCCGTGCTGCTCGTCGAGCACAACATGAAGGTCGTCATGGGGATCTGCGAGACCGTCCATGTGCTCGACTACGGCTCCACGATCGCGGTGGGAAAACCAGCGGAGATCCAGGCGAACCCCAAGGTCATCGAGGCCTACCTGGGAGGCGCATGACGCTTCCCTCCGGCACCATTGCGCCGGAGCCGGTCCTCGAGGTGCGCGATCTGCGCGTCTTTTATGGTGCGATCGAAGCGCTCCGCGGCGTCTCCCTGGCGCTGTACGAGGGGGAGATCGTCACGTTGATCGGCGCAAACGGCGCCGGCAAGTCGACGACCCTCCGCGCGATCATGAATCTCGTTCCCGCCCGGGATGGGGAGATCTTCTTCCGCGGCAAGTCGACGAAAGGCCGCCCCACGTTCCGGCTCGTGCGCGGAGGCCTCGTTCTCGTGCCCGAAGGCCGGGCGATTTTCGCCAACCTGTCGGTGCACGAAAACCTGGAGATGGGCGCCTACGCCCGGCGCGACCGCGAAGTGGGATCCGACATGGAGCGCGTCTTCGAGGTGTTTCCGCGCCTGAAAGAGCGGGACAAGCAGACCGCGGGTACGCTCTCCGGCGGCGAGCAGCAGATGCTTGCGATCGGCCGCGCTCTGATGTCACGCCCGCAGGTTCTTCTCTTAGACGAGCCGTCGCTTGGCCTGGCGCCGATTCTGGTCCACACCATCTTCGAGGCGATCGAAGAGATCCACCGACAGGGGACGCCGGTCCTGCTCGTCGAACAGAATGCGAACGCCGCGTTGAAGCACTCGAGCCGCGCCTACGTCCTCGAGACGGGCTCGGTCTCGCTCGAAGGCAGCTCCGCCGAAGTCGCCGCGAACCCGAAAGTGAAAGAGGCGTATCTGGGCGAGTAGCCCGGGAGACGTGAGACGTGAGGGGTTGAGGGGTGGGGGGTAAGGGGTGAGGGCTTCTCTACGCCTCCCCTCTAAGCGTCCGCCCGCCTCTCGCCCGAAGCCTCACCGCGCGCTGCTTTCGCTGCCTTCCCGAACAATCCGACGACCTCGACCGGTCCCTGCACGTAGGCCTGGCAGGCGAGCCGGACCGGCCTGTCTTTCCAGCGGCTGCGGATCGCGGCGAGAGGCTTGATGGCCCTGATCTTCAGAGAAAAGCGCTCGAGCCCCGTGGGCGGCGACAGGTTCTCGCCGCCGGACACCGGCAGCACCGCGCACGTGGTGCACTGCCCGTTGCCGCCGCACCATTGCCAGAGCTTCGCGTCCGCGTCGAGCGCGGCGTCCCACAAGCGGTAGCCCGGCCACACGCGGATCTCCCTGCCGTTGATCCGACAGAGCACCTTCTCAGGAGGCAGTATCGATTCCGTCGTGATGGAGCCCCCTTCGTTTTCCGCCGGAATTATAGGAGCGTCGCCGGCCGGGCGTTTTTTTCGGAAAACTCTCGGCGCATTTCCGGCGACGTCAGGCGCCGGAGCGCGGCCGCGCAGAAGAGCACTACGATGAGTGCCGCGGCGCCGCCGCCGACCCGCCACGTCGCAAGCAGACGCCCATAGCCGACCTCCGCCACTTCGGGCGGCAGTGCGGTCCCCCGCAGGAGCGCGTCGATCTGGAAAAGGGCGACTCCCAGGGCGGAGGTACCGATCAGGCCGAGGAGCGCGATGGCAGCCGGCCGGGCCCACGGACGCCTGCGGACGGCTCCGGCCGCAACGGCGATGACCAGGCCCCCGGCGGCGGCGGCTCCCGCCAGAAACCAGCCGCTACGCGCAAACGCCAGGGGCGCCGTAGACCGCCCCCCGGAGGACGCCGCAGCTTGCCAGGACGAAGCGGCCGCGATCACGCCCCGGACGATGCGAAACGCGAAGAACGCCACCACGAGTGTTCCCGCCGCCAGGTAAATTCGCCCGGAACGCGCCGATCCCCCGACGCCGATCAGGCGTATCCCACGCGAGCGCTGCGCCGCTCGACGATCACCGTGTCCGGCGGCACGAACTGGACCCTCATCCGTTCAGAATCGCACAGATCCGCGAAATCGTGCTCCAGCTGCGTGTCGTGCCCGGGAGGCCGGAGACTTTCTCGACGACCGCGTTCGGGTAAACGAGACGTTTGGGGTTTGGCCGCCAGAAGGTCAGGGCCAGACGTCCCGCCAGGCGGAAGAATTTCACCTGCCAATCGTCGCCTTCGGGGGCGCGGTGGGGCAGCTTCGGAAGCGTTTTCGGCTTCGCGATCAGGATCGTGACCATCGCTCGCACGTCCTCTCCCGGAGGAGGATCTCGGAACGGGTCGCTCCGCGCGAGGTCCCGGATCTCCCGCCCGGAGCAGACGAGGATTTCCGTCTCGAAGGGAAGCCGGCGCGCGATCTCGGCTCGCAGCGCGGCGGTTCCGATCGCTCCGCCGATCACGAACGTCCCCACCGCTCCCACGTTCGTCACGTCGAGCGGCGCCATGTCTCTCGCGAGCGCCGCAGGCTGAAAGCGCCGGTGCTTACCGACGTTGGCCCCTCGGACGAACACCACCTGAGGCATCGCAAACAGTCTAGTTCGGCTCCCGACCCTCCGCGTTCTGCCTCTGGCGGGGCATGTTCACGGCTTGAGGCGGGAAAGGCCGCCGAAAGGGGCGGTAGCAGCCGTCGCGAGAAGACAAGACTGTCTCGAACCCACCAACCGCGGTTCATGCAAAGAGCGCGGCCGACCCTCTCCTCCGAGCACTCGGCATACGGCAACTAGTCGCGGAGCTTCTCCCCTTCGGATCTGGCGGGCTTCCAGGTCGCGTCCCGATTGAGCCCGAGTCGCTGCTGGCTCTTTGGAGAAGAACCGGCGGGGGCGTGGCCGGAGGAAAGCTGCACCTCCCGCCACTTGAGCTTCCAGTCCGCGACGCGGTGCCCTGGCGGCTGGTATCCGAATGCGCGGTACTCGCCCCGTTCGACCTTGCCCTTG
>JBBROA010000032.1:0-35951 GCA_038229875.1 Thermoanaerobaculia bacterium
ACAAGAAGGGTCTCTTCGAGTCGGCGGACGGCGGATCGATCTTCTTCGACGAGATCGGGACGGTGGGCCTCGAGACTCAGGCAAAGCTCCTTCGCGTCATCCAGGAGAAGGAATTCATGCGGGTCGGGAGCGTCGAGACGCAGAAGGCCGACGTGCGGATCATCGCGGCCACGAACGTAGACCTGAAGAAGCTCGTCGCCGAAGGCAAGTTCCGCGACGATCTCTACTACCGGCTTTGCGTGATTTCGATTTCGATCCCGCCACTGCGCGAGCGCCGCGAGGACATCCCGCTGCTCGCCGACCATTTCGTCCGGGTGTACGCCTCCGAGAACAACAAGTCGATCACCGGCCTCTCCGCCGACGCGCTCCGCGGACTTCTCGAATATGACTGGCCGGGCAATGTCCGCGAGCTCGAGAACGCGATCGAGCGGGCGGTCGTCCTCTGTCCGGGCGGGATGATCGAGCTCGATCTTCTGCCGGAGAGCGTCCTGTCGCCGGACCGCTCCGAGCTTCCCGTGAGGCTCCCCGAAAACGGGGCGACGTACAAGGACATGGTCGAGGAGTACGAGCGCCGCCTGGTCCGCACCGCCCTGCGCAGAACCGGCGGAGTGCAGAAGCGCGCCGCGGAGCTCCTGCGGATGAAGCCCACCACCCTCCACGAGATCATCAAGCGTTTGGAGATCCAGAGTCGCGAGGCTGTCGAGCGGTAGCACCCACGACTCGGAGTGATGTGGGGAAGGACCCGTAGGATTAAAAACAGCGTCTGCGCGTCGGGGAATGTCGCAAAAAGCGATCTGTCTACAAGCCAGCCCGCCCGTCCCGGTCCACCCGCTTCTTCATCCCCGCCACCGCGCCCCTCACCTCCGCCGCGGTCGGCTTCAACCCTCCCACCGTCGCGTCCCCCGCGCGATACCGCACGACGCCATCGACGATGGTCGCGAACACGTTCTCGCGCCCCATCGCGAACACGATCGCGCCGTAGGGCTCCTCTGACCACCCCTCCGGAAGGGCCCAACCGGCCTCCGGATCGAGCAGCACGACATCGCAGAGCGCCCCCGGCGCGAGACCCGGCGCCGGCCCGAGACGCAGCGCCGCGGCGCCCTCGACGGTCGCCATGCGAATCGCCGAAAACGCCGTCAACGACGACGGCGGCTTGCGGGTCCGCGGGAGAAAAGTCGCGAGGCGCATCTCCGCGAACGGGTCGAGGCGGTCATTGCACGCCGCGCCGTCCGATCCCAGGGCGACCCGGACGCCGGCGGCCTGGAGGTCCGAGACCGGGCATACGCCGGACGACAGCCGCATGTTCGATGAAGGGCAATGCACGACCGTCGATCCGCGGCGCGAGAGCGTCGCCCACTCGTCGGACTCCGCAAAAATCACGTGCGCGACGCAGGTCCGCGGCCCGAGGAGCCCGACGCGATCGAGCCACTCGATGTTGGACAGGCCGGTCCGTCCGCGCACGAGGTCGATCTCGCCCCGGCTCTCGCTCGCGTGCGTGTGGAGAACGAGATCGTGCGCGGCGGAATACTCCGCGGCCGCGCGGAGCAGCTTCTCAGTGGAAGTGACCGCGAAGCGCGGCTGAACGGCGACGCGGAGGCGGCCCCGATCGCGGCCGTGCCAGAGAGCTCGGAGCCGATCCGTCTCCGCCATCCCTTCCTCCGCGGCCGCCCGCAGCGTCGGCAGAGTCGTCTCGGGGTCGTCCATGAGGACGTTGCCTCCGGTGTACCGGATGCCGGAGCGCGCTGCGGCGCGGAAGAGGGCGTCGGAGTGCCGGATCGTGCCCATGTCGAGCACCGCTGTGACGCCCGACGCGAGGCACTCCGAAAGGCCCAGGCGCGCCGAGATGGAGAGCGACTCCGAATCGTGCGCCGCCTCTCCCGGCCAGACGTGGCTTCCGAGCCAGGAGAGCAGATCGAGGCCCTCGGGGCCGTTGCGCAGCAGCGTCTGACAGAGGTGCAGATGCGCCTGGACGAAACCGGGAAGCACCCACTTTCCCCGGGCCGGAATTCTCTCGACGGGCTCCCCCGGGACCGCGGCCTGCCGCTTCGCGTCGCTGCCGACGCCCCGGATCGTTCCGTTCTCGGCGTAGAGGTCGGTGTCGGGGCGGATGTCCGACCGGTCGGTCAGACCGAGGAGAGTCCCGCCTTCGACGAGTAGCCGGCTCACCGGTGGCCGAGGAGCCCCGCCACGGCCTTACAGGTCCCGGCGCAGCATCAGCAGAGTGCGATCGTCGGCAAAATGCTCCCCGGCGGCGTGCGCCTCGAGAGCTACGGCCAGCGCGGCATCCACCTCGAGCGGGCGCTTGCCGACCTGCGTCTTGACGAACTCCTTCAGCCGATCGAGCCCGAATTCGTCGCCGGACGCATTCGCGGCCTCGGTCACGCCGTCGGTGTAGAGAAAGAGGATGTCGCCGGGGGCCAGGAAGATTTTCGACGAGCCGTAAGGCCGCCCGGGAAAGAGCGCGAGCGGCAGTCCGTGCGAGGGAAGCTCCTCCACGGTCCCGTCCGCGCGCACGAACAGGCCCTGATTGTGCCCGGCGTTGGTGTACTCGACCTCGCCCGTGGTGGGATCGAGAAGCGTCAGGAAGAACGTGATGAACCGATCGGAGCCGCTGCGGCGCCCGATCGCGGCCGAAAGGCGCTCCGTCATCTCTCCGACGGGAATGCGCTCCTCCGCCCAGGCATGGAACGAGGCCTGGAGAGACGCCATCAGGAGAGCGGGCCCGACTCCCTTGCCGCAGACGTCGGCGATCGCGCCGTAGACCTTTCCGTCGCCGCGGACCAGAAAGTCGAAGTAGTCCCCCGAGACCTGGCGCGACGGAATGTTCGACCCGTGAAAGGTGTAGCCGGGGACCACCGGAGGACGATCGGGAAGCAGGCGCTGCTGGATCTCGTGCGCGAGCGCGAACTCGCGGTCCATCTGCTTTTTTTCCGCCGCCTCGCCCATGAGCCGCGCATTCTGGATTTTCGCGGCCGCGACGTTCGCGAGCGACGTCAGGAGCCGCAGATCCGCTTCCTCGAACGACCGGTGGCCGAGCCGAACGTCGACGTAGATCAACCCGACGACCTCTCCGTCGTTTTCGAGCGGCGCCGCCAGCACGGACTTGATCCCCGACAGACGGATCGACTCGGACATCGAGACGCCGGTGGAGCTCGCGGTGTCCATCAGCAGGAGACCGTTCTTCTTCTCGACGACCGCGGCGACGAGAGTCTTCGACAGGCGGATGTCCTCGGCGGAAATCCCCTCGGCGACGCGGACCACCGCCGGCACGAGCTCGCTCGTGACGCTCGATCGCAGAAGGACGACCGCCCGGTCGGGCGCGAGCGTCTCGAACACCTTGTCCATCAGAAACTTCAGCAGCTCATCGACGGAGATGTCCCGGAGCAGCTCGATTGTCAGCTCGTTGACGACCCGGAGAGAGTCGATCAGCTTCGAAAGCTGCTCGGCCGGAAGCCGCGGGTCCGTCTGGGTGGGCTTGCGAAGCAGCTCCGCGGAGGCCTTCAGGATCGTGTTGTCCAGGGACGCGTCGCCCGCGAACTCGTCAATGCGGACGCGCGTCGTGGACTCGGACTCGACCTTCAGCGTGACTCCGCCGACGGTAATCCGGTCCCCGGACTTGAGCGGCAAGAGCACGGTGAGCTTGTCGCCGTTGACGAACGTGCCGTTGCGGGAGCCCATGTCCTCGATCGACACCCCTCCGTTGCCGTCGTGGAGGATCCGCGCGTGCTGTCGCGACAGCATCTTGTCGGGGATGGGCAGGTCGTTCATGGACGACCGGCCGATCGTCGTGACGGGCCGGTCGAGCAGGAACTTCTGCGCGGGCATACCGGGCGCGGTCAAATAGAGATAAAACACGGCGGACCTCGGCGGATTCTACTCCGAAGGCGCGGGACAGAACGCCGCCCCTCCTCGCGCAGGTCCTTTCCTTCTAAGAAGTTGCCGGAGAAGGGCCCGAAGCGGTCTCGGAGGGGCCTCGGATCGCGGCGCCCCCCTTGCGGGAAGACGGGAAGTGTCCTAGAATGCGCGGTTCCTATGAAACAGAATCTGCATCCCGAATATCACGACGTCAACGTCCACTGCGCCTGCGGTGAAGTCTGGACGACCCGTTCGACGAAGAAAGAGCTCCGGCTCGAGATCTGCAGCAAATGCCACCCGTTCTTCACGGGCAAGCAGAAGCTGATGGACTCCGCCGGCCGCGTGGAGCGCTTCCGCAAGCGGTACGAGAAAAAGCCCGCTTAGCAGGAGCCCGTCTCTTTGCGCTCCGTCTGGAATCCCTCTCCCTCTCACACCGCGCTCTATTAGCGGGACGAATTCCGTGTGCGCGCTGACGGCGAGAGCCGACAGCGGAAAGACCCATGCTCGAAAAACTGGATGACATCCGCCGCCGTTACGAAGAAATCCGGGAACGCCTCGGCGACCCGGAGTTCGTGCAGGACCACAAGGCGGTCCGGGACGCTCAGCGCACGCTGTCGGAGTTCGAGCCGATCGTCGGCAAGATCGAGGAGCGGGCCCGCATCGCCCGCGAGCTCCAGGGGGCGCGCGAGCTGACCGACTCGCTTCCTCCGGGCGACGAACTCTACCAGATGGCGTCCTCGGAGCGCGGCGCGTTGAACGATGCGCTTGCCCGCGTCGAAGAAGAGTTGAAGGTGCTCCTCTTACCGAAGGACCCGAACGACTCCCGCAACGTTTTCGTCGAGATCCGCGCGGGGACCGGCGGCGAGGAAGCCGCCCTTTTCGCCGGCGAGCTCTTCCGGATGTACGAGCGATACGCCGAACGGCGCCGCTGGAAGGTCGAGATCGTCGACCGCGACGACACTGGCATCGGGGGACTGAAGGCGATCACCGCGCTGATCGAGGGTGCCGGCGCCTACTCCCGGTTGAAGTACGAGAGCGGCGTCCACCGCGTGCAGAGAGTCCCCGCGACCGAAGGGTCCGGCCGGATCCATACGTCGGCCGCCACCGTCGCCGTCCTGCCGGAAGCGGACGACGTCGACATCCAGGTGCTGGATAAGGACATCCGGGTGGACCGCTTCTGCGCTTCGGGCCCCGGCGGGCAGGGCGTCAACACGACCTATTCCGCCGTCCGCCTCACGCACATCCCGACCGGCGTCGTCGTCCAGTGCCAGGACGAACGCAGTCAGATCAAGAACAAGGCGAAGGCGCTCCGGGTGTTGAAGGCGCGGCTCCTCGAGATGGAGCGCGAGAAGCATGACGGGGCGATCGCGGCCGAACGCAAGAAGATGGTGGGGTCGGGAGACCGCTCCGAAAAGGTGCGGACCTACAATTTCCCGCAGAGCCGGATCACCGACCACCGCATCGGGTTCACGACCCACCGGATGGCGGACGTGCTGGACGGAAACCTCGATGAGCTCATCGAGCCTCTGACGCAGCACTTCCAGGCGGAGAAACTGAAGGCGGAGCTCGCGAAGGCATGAGCTGGCTGTCAGCTGTCAGCTGTCAGCTCTCGGCTTTCCCGGTCCCTCAGAACTCCTGACTCTGAACTCTCAACTCTCAACTCTCAACTCTCCACTTTGATCTCTCCCCTACCTAACTCCTCATGACCGTCGGCGAAGCCCTCCGCCGGGCGACCGATCTCGCGCACGAGGGCCGCTCGGAAGCGACCACGTGGGACGCCCGCATCCTGCTCGCCCATACGCTCGGCCATGCGAATCCGCTCGCGCTCCCGCCGTCCGCTCCGCTTCCCGACGCTCTCGCGGCGCGTTTCGAGGGACTCTGGCGCAAGCGCCTCTCGGGCGTCCCGGTCCAGCACCTGGTCGGCGAGTGGGACTTCTTCGGCCGGCCGTTTCGCGTCGATTCCCGCGGACTGATTCCCCGCCCGGAAACCGAGGTCCTCGTCCTGCAATCGATCGGAGCGGCGCCCGGCGCGCGGCGGATCCTCGACCTCGGCACCGGGAGCGGGATCGTGGCGATCACGCTTTTGAAGGAGCTGCCGGGCGCGCGCGCTCTGGCGCTCGACGCATCCGTCCAGGCCCTCGCTCTCGCCCGCGAGAACGGGAAGCGCCTCGGCGTCTCCGCGCGGCTGTGGTTGGCGGGGTCCGACTGGCTGACGGCGATCGACGCGCCGCCGTTCGACCTCGTCGTCTCGAATCCGCCATATCTCGCGCGTTCCGAGTCACGAGGACTCTCGAGCACCGTCGCCGAGCACGACCCGGAGCTCGCGCTCTATGGCGGCGACGACGGGCTCGAGAGCATCCGGCAGATCTTAGACGCCGTTCCGCGCGTCCTGCCTCCGGGCGCGCCGTTCCTCTTCGAGATCGGATTCGGGCAGGCGCGCGACGTCGAGCGCGAGACGCGCAGCCGCGCCGCCTGGCGCTTCGACGGAATCGCGGAAGACATGGCAGGGATCCCGCGCGTCGTGCGGCTGACTCGGGCGTAGACGCACGCGGCCTAAGGTCGTGCGGCTGACTCGGGCGTAGGCGCCGTCGCCGGACGACGGCGGCAAATGCGGGAAACCGCCCTTACAATCTTCGCACTCATGGATCGCTTTCAGGTCGAAGGTCCGACGCGCCTCGCCGGCGAGGTCGTCACGTCGGGAGCCAAGAACGCGGCGCTGCCCTGTCTCGCGGCGACGCTTCTGACGGGAGAGGCGGTCCGGCTTACGAACGTGCCGGACGTCCGTGACATCCGGACGATGCAGAAGCTGCTCCAGCACATCGGCGTCTTTCTGTCGTCGGAACGGGGCGCGGTGACGGTCGAGGCGCGGGAGATCGGATCCGCCGACGCGCCGTACGATCTGGTCAAGACGATGCGCGCCTCCGTGCTGGTGCTCGGGCCTCTGCTCGCCCGGAGCGGGTCCGTGCGGGTGTCTCTCCCGGGCGGCTGCGCCATCGGCGTCCGGCCGATCGACCTCCACCTGGACGCGTTTCGACGGCTGGGAGCCGAAGTCTCATTGCAGCACGGCTACGTCGAGGCCCGGGCGGGCCGCCTCGTCGGCGCGGAGATCGTGTTCGAGACCGTGACGGTGACCGGCACCGAGAACGCGATGCTCGCGGCGACGCTCGCGCGCGGGACGACGCGGCTCGTCCACGCCGCCCGCGAGCCTGAAGTGGTGGACCTCGCCGAGCTTCTCCGCGCGATGGGCGCGCGAATCGACGGAGACGGAACCGACGTCATCACGATCGAAGGAGTCGAGAGGCTTCACGGGGCCGAGCACGACATCGTGCCGGACCGCGTCGAGGCCGGTACGTATGCGATCGCCGGTGCGCTGACGCGCGGGGACGTCACGGTGACGCGCTGCCGTCCCGGTGACCTGAAGGCGTTGACGACCCGTCTCTCGTCGAGCGGCGCGCGAGTGTCCGCGGGACCCGACTGGCTCCGCGTCCAGGGAGGCGACACACTCGAGCCGCAGGACCTCGCGACCGCTCCTCACCCGGGCTTCCCGACGGATCTGCAGGCGCAATGGATGGCGCTCGCCACCCAGATGGCGGGCGTATCCACCGTCACGGAGACCGTCTTCGAAAACCGGTTTCAGCACGTTCCGGAGCTCGTCCGCATGGGCGCGCGCATCCGCCTCGAAAGCCGCTGGGCGATCGTCGAGGGCCCGACCCCATTGACCGGCGCTTCGGTGATGGCAAGCGACCTCCGGGCCTCCGCGGCGCTGGTGCTCGCGGGCCTGATCGCGCACGGCGAAACGATCATCGACCGCGTGTACCACCTGGACCGGGGCTACGACCGGATGGAGGTCAAGCTCTCGAACCTCGGCGGGCGCGTCCACCGCTCTTCCTTCCCCACCGGCACGTTCCCCATCCCCGCCGTGAACGGCTAGAAGCATGCTCCGCCCCTCATCCAGACCTCTCCCCCGGCGCGAGGAGAGGTGGCAGAGCTGCGCCTGGGTCGACGTGACGGCGTAAAGGCTGCGCTTCGGTCGAGCTGGCGGCTAGGCGGGAGCCGAAGCGAACGCAGGGACGAGGTCAGCGGTCGAGCCGACAGGCGAGCCGCTGACCGGCGCGTGAGCGCGCCCAGGAGAGAGCGCAGGCGACGGTATAGTTCTGCCAATTCCGCATGCACCCGACCAGACGGATCGGCGAGGTCCTGCTGAAAGTCGAGGAGGTGTCGCTCTCCTTCGGCGGCGTCTCGGCATTGGCGGACGTGAGCCTCGAGGTTGCGAGCGGCGAGATCTGCGCGATCATCGGTCCGAACGGCGCCGGGAAGAGCTCGCTCTTGAACGTCTTGAACGGCGTCTATCAGCCGCGCCGGGGGGCGATCACATTTCGCGGGGAGCGGCGCCGCCGCATGAAGCCCGACGATGCCGCGCGCAACGGAATCGCACGCACCTTCCAGAACATCGCCCTCTTCAAGGGGATGACGGTGCTCGACAACATCATGGCCGGGCGCAACCTGAAGATGCGAACGGGGATTTTTCTCCAGGCGCTCTACTGGGGTCCGGCGCAGCGGGAGGAGATCCGCCACCGACGGCGCGTCGAAGAGATCATTGATTTTCTTCAGATCGAGGCGATCCGGAAGGTCCCGGCGGGCCGGCTTCCCTACGGCCTCCAGAAGCGGGTCGAGCTCGCGCGCGCGCTCGCCGCCGAGCCTGTATTGCTCCTTCTGGACGAGCCGATGGCCGGGATGAACGTCGAGGAAAAACGCGACATGTGCCGCTTCATCCTCGACGTCAACGAAGAGTTCGGCACCACGATCGTCTTGATCGAGCACGACATGGGAGTCGTGATGGATCTCTCCGACCACATCGTCGTTCTGGATTACGGGCGTAAAATCGCCGACGGCACGCCCGCCGAGGTACGGGGAAATCCCGCGGTCGTCGACGCCTACCTCGGCGTCGCGAGCGCCTAGAGCCGCATGGACTGGTCTTTCTTCGCGGAAGTGCTGATCGGCGGGCTGCTCGCCGGCGTCATGTACTCACTGGTCGCGCTCGGGTTCGTCCTCATCTACAAGGCGTCGGGTGTCCTGAACTTCGCACAGGGGACGATGGTCTTCTTCGCCGCGCTCATCTTCGTCAGCCTGCGCGAGAAAGGATGGGGGTCCGTGGGAGCGGGCGCTGCGGCAATCGCAGCGATGATCCTTCTCGCGTTCTTCGTCGAGCGCTTCGTCCTGCGGCCGCTCGTGAACCAGCCGCCGATCGCGCTGTTTCTCGCGACGATCGGGCTCGCGTTTCTGCTCGAGGGTGTCTCCCAGGGGCTCCTCGGCGCACAGGCTCACGGCCTAGAGATCGGGATCCCCGACGTTCCGTTCCAGCTGGGCGCGGTGAACGTCAGCCAGTTCGACCTTTTCGCCGCGGGCGTCGCGGGACTGCTCGTCGCCCTCCTCGCGATCTTCTTCTCGAAAACCCGGATCGGGCGGGCGCTGCGCGCGGTGGGAGACGACCACCAGGCGGCGCTCGCGGTCGGGATCCCGCTCGGGCAGATCTGGGTGATCGTCTGGTCGGCGGCGGGATTCGTGGCGCTCGTGGCGGGCATCCTGTGGGGGTCGCGAACGGGTGTCCAGTTCTCGCTGACGTTCATCGCGCTGAAAGCCCTTCCCGTGCTGATCCTCGGCGGCTTCACCTCCATTCCGGGCGCGATCGTCGGCGGTCTCGTGGTCGGAGCGAGCGAGAAGCTCGCGGAGGTGTACCTCGGCCCCCACATCGGAAGCGGCCTCGAGAACTGGTTTCCGTACGTTCTGGCGACACTCTTCCTGCTTGTGCGGCCCGAGGGGCTGTTCGGGGAGAGACGGATCGAGCGAGTCTGATGAAGGCGGACCCGGACACAGCCGCATGATTTACCGCGAAGCCGGCCGGTTTCACGCGACCTACGAGGAAGATCAGCGGATCTTTCCAATCCGGCTCGACCGCGTCGCGATCGCCGGCATCCTGGCCGTGGCATTCATCGCGATCCCTTTCGCCGGGAACGACTACTGGTTCAGCGCGATCCTGATCCCGTTCCTGATCCTGTCGCTGGCGGCGCTCGGGTTGAACATACTGACCGGTTACGCCGGGCAGCTCTCGCTCGGGTCCGCCGGTTTCATGGCGGTCGGAGCGTTTGCGGCGTTCAATCTGATGCTGCGCGTTCCGGGGATGCCTCTCCTCGCCGCGTTTTTCCTGGCCGGCCTCGTCACTGCCGTGGTAGGCCTCTTCTTCGGGCTTCCGAGCCTGCGGATCAAGGGCTTCTACCTCGCGGTCACGACCCTGGCAGCGCAGTTCTTCATCGAGTGGGCGCTGACGAAGTTTCCCTGGTTCTCGAACCGGAACCCGTCGGGCGTCATCAGCGCTCAGAAAATGGTGATCTTCGGGTATGTCTTCTCGAGCCCTGTCAGCCGGTACCTGTTGACGCTCTCGATCGTCACCATCCTCGCGGTCGCCGCCAAGAACCTGGTTCGGAGCCGGATCGGCCGCGCGTGGATGGCTGTCCGCGACATGGACATCGCGGCTGAAGTCATCGGCATCCCGATGCTCCGGACAAAACTGTTGGCTTTCGCGGTCAGCTCCTTCTACTGCGGGATCGCGGGCGCGCTCTGGGCGTTTGCGTATCTCGGCTCCGTCGAGCCTCAGGCGTTCGACCTGACGCGGTCGTTCCAGATCCTGTTCATGATCATCATCGGCGGCATGGGAAGCGTGCTCGGCGCCTTTCTCGGAGCGGGGTTCATCACACTCCTTCCGATTCTGTTGAACGTCGGGGCGCACACGCTTTTTTCGGGACGCATCAGCCAGAGCCTGCTCTCGAATCTGGAGCTGATGCTGTTTGGCGCGCTCATCATCCTGTTCCTCGCCCTGGAGCCTTACGGGCTCGCCCGGCTCTGGCAGATCGGCAAGGAGAAACTTCGGCTGTGGCCCTTTCCGCACTGAGTCAAACGGACAATCGTCTCCAGCGTCTCCAACCGACATCTCAAAAGGAGGTTCGCGCATGAACAGATCGGCCGGAATCGCCCGCAACGCGGCTCTGATCGGACTCGCCGTCCTGGCCGCCGGGCTCTTCGCCCCCGCCGCGGCGCCGGGGCAGGAGCAGTTCATCCCGATGGCGAGCTATCGAGTCGGCCCCTACGCCGCCGGAGGCAGCGGCACTTTCGGGGGGTTCATCGACTACCTCGACATGCTGAACCGGCGGGACGGCGGCATCAACGGCGTCAAGCTCACCTGGGAGGAGTGCGAGACCGAATACAAGAACGACCGCGGCGTCGAGTGCTACGAGCGGCTGAAGGGCAAGGGCCCGACTGGCGCGTCGATGTTCAACTTTGTCTCGACGGGAATCACCTACGCGGTCATCGAGCGCGCCACCACCGACAAGATCCCGATCGTGTCGATCGGTTACGGACGCGCAGACGCCTCCGACGGGCGTGTGTTTCCATACGTCTTCCCGCTGGTCACGAACTACTGGAGCCAGAACACCGCGAAGATCAAGTTCATCGGGATGAAGTCGGGCGGCATGGACAAGTTGAAGGGCAAGAAGATCGTCAACCTGTACCACGGCTCGGCGTACGGCAAGGAGACCATCCCGGTTCTCGACCTGCAGGCGAAGAAGTACGGTTTCATCCTCACCCACATCGAGGTTCCGGCGCCCGGCAACGAGCAGGAATCGCAGTGGCTGCAGATCCGGCAGGCGAAGCCCGACTGGGTGATTCTCCGCGGATGGGGCGTCATGAATCCGGTCGCGCTGAAGACGGCGGCGAAGGTCGGGTTCCCGAGGGACCACATCGTCGGAGTCTGGTGGAGCGGCGCGGAAGAGGACGTCATCCCCGCGGGCGACGCCGCGAAGGGGTTCATCGCGGCGGGGTTCCACCCCTCGGGAACGAACTTTCCGGTGTTGAAGGACATCCAGAAACACGTGTACTCGGGAGGCCACAAGGGCAATCTCGAGGACGTATCCCGCGTCGGCAGCATCTACTACAACCGCGGCGTCATCCACGGGATCTTGAACACCGAGGCGATCCGCACCGCGCAGGCGAAGTTCGGGAAGAAGTCTCTGACCGGCGAGCAGATCCGGTGGGGACTCGAGAACCTCAACATCGACGAGAAGCGCCTTAAGGAGATCGGCGCGGTCGGGCTGCTGCAGCCGATCAAGCTGTCGTGCACCGACCACGAAGGCGGAGGCGCCGTGAAGTTCCAGCAGTGGGACGGGAAGAAGTGGAACCTGATCACGGACTGGATCAAATCGGACCAGTCGATCGTCCGTCCGCTCATCGAGGAATCCGCCGCGGGATACGCGAAGGAGAAGGGGATCACCCCGCGTGACTGCTCCAAAGAGTGAGGCGGGGGGCGAAAGCCCCTTCCTCGCCATTCACAACATCGAGGTCATCTACGACCACGTGATCCTGGTCCTGAAGGGGGTGTCTCTCGACGTCCCCAAAGGCTCGATCGTGGCTCTCCTGGGGGCAAATGGCGCGGGGAAGACGACGACGTTGAAGGCGATCTCGAACCTTCTCGCGTCCGAGCGGGGCGCGGTGACGAAGGGTTCGATCGAATTCCGCGGAGAGCGCATCGACAATCGGACCCCGCGCGACGTGGTGCGGCTCGGGATCGTCCAGGTCATGGAGGGCCGCCACTGTTTCGAGCACCTCACGGTCGAGGAGAATCTTCTGACCGGGGCATTCTCGCGCCGGGCCTCCCGCTCCGAGATCCGCGACGACCTCCAGAGGATCTACGGGCACTTTCCGCAGCTCGCGGCGCGGCGCCGGAGCGTCTCCGGCTACACCTCTGGCGGCGAGCAGCAGATGACGGCGATCGGGCGGGCCCTGATGGCGCGCCCGCGCGTCGTGCTTCTGGACGAGCCGTCGCTCGGGCTCGCGCCGTACCTGGTCGAAGAGATCTTCGAGATCGTCCGGTCTCTCCACGCGGAAGGCGTGACATTCCTTCTAGCCGAACAGAACACGACGGTGGCCCTGCGATACGCCGACTTCGGGTACATCCTCGAGAACGGTCGCGTCGTGATGGACGGGACGGCGGAGGAGCTCTCGGGCAACGAGGACGTCAAGGAGTTCTACCTCGGGATCGCCGGCGACGGCCGTCGGAATTTCAGGGAGGCCAAGCACTACCGCCGCCGGAAGCGGTGGCTCGCCTGACGGCGGAGATCGGGACCGAAAGAGCCATGGCGCACTACGACAAGCTCGAGACCCGCGATCCCGAAGACAGGGAACGGGCGCTGTTCGCCCATCTCCCGCAATATCTCGAGACGGCGCGGGGGCGGGCGCCCGCGCTGGCGAAACGCCTCGAGGGTCTTCCGAGCGGGGAAGTCACGGACCGCCGTTCCCTGGCGCGTATCCCGGTCCTGCGCAAGTCGGACCTCGCCCGGCTGCAGGAGGCCGATCCTCCATTCGGGGGCCTGGCGGGGGTGCCGCTCGGCCAGTGCGGCCACGTTTTCGCCTCCCCCGGGCCTCTCTACGAGCCCGCGTCGCGCCGGTCGGATTACGGAGCCTTCGCGCGGCCGCTCTTCGCGGCAGGGTTTCGCCCCGGCGATCTCGTCTACAACACGTTCTCGTACCACTTCACGCCCGCGGGCCTGATGGTCGACTCGGCCGCGCAGGAGCTCGGGTGCGCAGTGTTTCCCGCCGGCGTTGGCCAGACCGACCTCCAGGTCGGCGCGATCGCGCACCTCCGCCCGCAGGGATACGCCGGGACGCCGTCCTTCCTGAAGATCCTTCTCGACAAGGCGGCCGAGACCGGGGCGGACGTGTCGAGTCTCACGAAAGGCCTGGTGAGCGCCGAGGCCCTCCCCGCCACCCTTCGCGCGCAGTTCTCCGAGCGCGGGATCCGAGTCCTGCAGTGCTACACGACGGCGGAGCTCGGCGTTATCGCGTACGAGTCGGAATCGATGGAGGGACTGATCGTCAACGAGCGGCTGATCGTCGAGATCGTCCGCCCGGGCACGGACGATCCGCTCCCCGACGGCGAAGTCGGCGAGGTTATCGTGACGAACATGGCATCGCCCGAATACCCGCTCGTCCGATTCGGCACCGGGGACCTGTCGGCCATCCTCCCGGGAACGAGCCCCTGCGGCCGCACCAACAGGCGCATCCGTGGCTGGCTCGGCCGCGCCGACCAGAGTGCGAAGGTGCGGGGCATGTTCGTCCATCCGGGGCTCGTCGCTCAGGTCCTGCGGCGGCATCCCGAGGTCCTGCGGGCGCGGCTCGTCGTGCACCGGATGAACGACGCCGACGAGATGACGCTGCGCTGCGAAACCGGGCCCGCGCCCGATCCCGCCCTGGCCGACGCCGTGGTGGCTTCGATCCGGGACGTGTGCAAGGTTCGCGGAAAGGTCGAGCTCGTCGCGGCGGGCTCCCTCACCAATGACGGCAAAGTGATCGACGACACGCGCCCGGTGCCGTAACGGCATGATCATCGACTCTCACGTCCACCTGCTGCCGGCGCGGCTCGCGGCGAAAATCCGCCGCTTCTTCGAGGAGCGGGGCGCGCCGCCGCTCCTCTATCCTTACGCGCCGGACGCCGCGCGGCAGGCCCTCGTCTCCGCCGGTATCGGGCGGTGCTGGACCCTCCCGTACGCGCACCGCGGCGGGGTGGCGTCCGGCCTGAACCGCTGGATGGCAGAGACGTTTCTCAATGACCCGTTCGTCGTGCCGGGGGCGACGGTGCATCCGGACGACGATGTTCGGGGCGTCGTCTCCGAGGCGACGCACCTGGAGCTGCCTGTCTTCAAGCTCCACTGCTCCGTCGGAGCATTCGCCCCGGACGATCCGCGCCTCGACCCGCTCTGGGCGGCGGTGTCGGAGGGAGGCCAGCCGGTGGTGGTCCATGGAGGGAGCGCCCCGGAGGGGACCGCGTCTCCGGGTGAAGTCGCCGCGATCGGACGGGCCGCGGAGCGGTGGCCGGACGCTCGGATCATCGTGGCGCACTTCGGCTCTCCCTCGGAGCGGGACACTCTCGATCTCCTCGCGCGGTCGCGTTCCGTGTTCGCCGACACGACTCCGGTGGTCGCGAATCCGATACGCGTGTCGGGAAAGGAGATCCGCGGCTTCGAGGACCGGATCCTGTTCGGGTCCGACACGCCCACGGTCGCAGTCACGATCGAGGACTCTCTCGCGCGCGTGCGCGGCTGGGGGCTTTCTCCGGCGGACGAGGCGCTGATACTCGGAGGCAACGCGGAGCGGCTCGTGCCGGGAGCGCGCGTTGTCGCGCGCCGTGCCGCCGGGCCCGCCGGACTATGACGCCTCCGAGGGGGACGGACCCCGGGACTGCCGCCGAGACCGCACTCGACACGTTTCCGAGGCTCATCCTCCATCACGCGCGCATCCGGCCGCGGCGCCCCGCGATCCGGGAGAAAGACCTCGGAATCTGGCAGACCTGGACCTGGGAGGAGGTCTCCCGTGAGGTGCGCGCCCTGGCGTGCGGGCTGGCGGCCCGCGGCTTCTCGCGAGGGGAGCGCATCGCGATCATCGGGGACAACCGTCCCCGCCTGTACTGGGCCATGGCGGCCGCGCAGAGCCTCGGCGGGGTGCCGGTGCCGCTCTATCAGGACTCCGTGGCGGGCGAGCTGGTCTATCCGCTCGTCGAGGCGGACATCCGCCTCGTTGTGGCGGAGGATCAGGAGCAGGTTGACAAGCTGCTGGAGATCCGCGGCCGGTGCCCGGCTCTGGGCGGCGTCGTGTACGACGATCCGCGGGGCCTGCGCGACTACGACCCGGGGTTTCTCGCCGGGTACGACGAGATGCAGGAGCTCGGGCGCGCGTGGGACCGCGCGCATCCGGGGTATTTCGACGCGGAGGTCGCGGCAGGAGCCGGAAGCGACGTGGCGATCATCCTCTACACGTCGGGGACCACCGGCCGTCCGAAGGGCGTGATGCTGACCCACGACAACCTGATCATCACCGGCCGCAACGGAATCGAGCGGGAGGGTCTGACGGAAAACGAGGAGGTCCTGGCCTACCTGCCGATGGCATGGGTGGGCGACAACCTGTTCTCCTACGCCCAGTCGTGCGTCGCCGGGTTCTGCGTGAGCTGCCCCGAAAGCGGCGAGACCGTGCTGGCGGACCTGCGGGACATCGGCCCGACCTACAACTTCGCGCCGCCGCGGGTCTACGAGAACATGCTGACCTCGGTCCTGATCCGGATGGAGGACGCGTCCGCCGTCAAACGGCGGATGTTCGACTTCTTCCTGCGGGTCGCCCGCCGCGCCGGCGCGAACATCCTCGACGGCAGGCCCGTCTCCCCGGGCGACCGGCTCCTCTACTCGCTGGGACGCCTGCTCGTGTACGGCCCATTGAAAAACGTGCTCGGCCTCACCCGCATCCGGCTCGCGTACACGGCGGGCGAGGCGATCGGGCCCGATCTCTTCGGGTTCTTTCGATCTCTCGGCATCAACATCAAACAGCTCTACGGCTCGACAGAGGGTTCCGTGTTCGTCTGCGTGCAGCCTGACGGCGGCGTGAAACCGGACACGGTCGGAACGCCGGTCAAAGACGTCGAAGTGAAAATCAGCGACGCCGGCGAGGTGCTCTTCCGCGGGCCCGGAGTCTTTCACTCCTACTTCAAGAACCCGCAGGCGACGGATGAGGCGCGCACGCCGGACGGATGGGTCAAGACCGGCGACGCCGGCTTTTTCGACGAGGATGGCCATTTGAAGATCATCGACCGCGCGCACGACGTCGGCCGATTGAACGACGGGACGCTCTTCGCTCCGAAGTACCTCGAGAACAAGCTGAAGTACTTCCCGTGGATCCGCGAAGCGGTCGCGTTCGGAGACGGCCGGGAACACGCCGCCGCGTTCGTCAACATCGACCTGCAGGCGGTCGGAGACTGGGCCGAGCGCCGCAACCTCGCCTACAGCGGCTACATGGACCTCGCCGCGCAGGAGCCGGTCGCCGACCTCATCCGGGAATGTATCGAAAGAGTGAACCGGGACCTTTCCGGGGACGCGAGGCTTTCGGGATCGCAGCTCCGGCGCTTCCTCATCCTCCACAAGGAGCTCGATGCGGATGACGGAGAGCTGACCCGCACGCGCAAGGTCCGCCGCAACTTCGTGGCGGAGCGGTACGCCGGGCTGATCGAGGCCCTCTATTCGGGGCAGGAGACCTGCAGTGTCGACGCCGCGGTCCGGTACGAGGATGGCCGCGAGGGTCGGATCCGCGCCGACGTTCGCATCCGCGAGGCCGCCGTGTACCCGCGCGGACGAGATGATAAATTCGCGGACGCGAGATGAGCGACTGCCTGTTCTGCCGGATCGTCGCGGGCGAGGTCCCCTCGACGAAAGTGTTCGAGAACGAGAGGATTCTCGCGTTCGAGGACATCCTGCCCCAGGCGCCCACCCACATCCTCGTGGTCCCGAAGGAACACTTCGTCAGCGTGCACGACGCGGCGGAAAATCCGGCGCTCTTAGGAGAGCTGGTGGCGCGAAGCGCCGCGATCGCGAGGGAAAGGGATATCGCCGACTTCCGCCTCGTGACCAACAGCGGCGTCGAAGCCGGCCAGGCGGTGTTCCATCTGCACTTTCACATTCTCGGCGGCCGGCACATGCGCTGGCCGCCCGGTTGAAGAAGCGAAACGAGGAGGACCCTATGGATTCCAGAAAAGTCGCAGACTGCCGCCGTTTCCCGAGCGAGAAGGGCTGCTCTGTCACCATCGCCGGGCCGGAGAGCGAAGTCCTGGAGGTGGCCGTCCAGCACGCCGTCGCGAGTCACGGCCACCAGGACACGCCGGAGCTCCGCCAGCAGCTCCGCGGGATGCTGGAGGACGAAAAGCCGGCCTCCGCTCGGGCGTAAGGGACGAGGCGCCGATCTACTGCGGGATGCGGGTCGACGGGGCGGCGCTCGCCGGTGCGGCCGAAAGGGGGCGCGGCGGAGGAGGAAGCGGGACCGGCGCCCGGCCTTCGCCGATCGGGAGCGCGATCTTGTAAATGGCGACGCGCGCTTTCTGACGGATCTCCCTCATCCACTTGTCCGCCTCTTCGTTGAAAACGCGCTGCTGGGAGCGGCGGCGCATTTCGTCGGCGACCGCCTCGAAGGGCTCGACCGGCGCACCCGCCGCCTTGCGCTCCGGCACGTAGCGAGCGTCGTACTCCTCGCGCCCGCGCGCCTCGTCCGCGATCGCGACGGGTCGGAAGCGTTCGTGGAGGTAGTTCTGCACCACGAGCTGCCGCTCGATCGCCGAGCGCACGTCCTGCAAGGTCATGCCCGCCTCGGCGAACTCCGCCGCCGGGTCGCGACCCTCGCTCCGCAGCCGCTCCTGCAACGACTTCAGCGCGGCTTCCCCTTCCGCCGCGTCTGGCACCGCGGGCCCGAATCGGAGAGCTTCACGGTATTGGAGCCGCTGGTCGATCAGCGCGTCTAAGACCCGCCGGCGGAACGCGGCCGGGTTCTCCCCCGGTTCCGGGCGCAGAGCGGAGACCGCGATCGCCTTCCGGACGTCGCTCTCCGGAACCGCCACGTCATCGAGCGTCGCCGCGATGCGATCGACGATCACGGCGGCCGCCGAGGCGGACTCCGCCGACAGGACCGCGCCCGCGCAGAGCAGGAGTCGTCCGAACGCGAGGGCGAGGACGCGCATCCGCCCATGATACCGGCTGAAATCCACATGGTATTTTCGGATGCGTGGGCTCCGAAAGACCGCGCGGAAGCCTCTGGATCGTAGGGACCCCCATTGGAAATCTCGAGGATCTCTCCCCCCGCGCGCTCGAGACCCTGTCCCGCGCCGATGCGATTTTCTGCGAGGACACGCGAGTGACCGCCAAGATCGCCTCCCGGTTCTCCATTTCTGCGGCCCGGATCTCGTGCCCCGCTCCCCGCGAAAGCGCGAGGGTCCCGGACCTTCTCCGGAGGCTCGAAGCGGGCGAGACGGTGGCGCTGGTGTCCGACGCCGGAATGCCCGCGGTTTCGGATCCGGGCCAGGGGCTCGTCGCCGCGGCCGCCGGGGCCGGCTTCCCCGTCTTCGTCGTCCCGGGCCCCTCCGCGGTCTCCGCCGCGCTCGCCCTCTCCGGGCTGCGCGCGGTCCCGCACACGTTCCTCGGATTTCTCCCCTCCCGGGCGGGCGAGAGGCGGAGGCTTCTCGAGACGCGGAGCGGGTCGCCGGACACGCTCGTGTGGTTCGAGTCTCCGCACCGGATCTCGGACTCGCTGGCGGAAGCGGCCGCCGTTCTCGGGCCGAGGCGCGCGGTCGTCGCCCGTGAGATCACGAAGCTCCACGAGGAGGTTGTGCGGGGAAGCCTGTCAGAGCTGGCGGCAACTTTTGCGGCCCGGGGCACCGGACGCGGAGAGATGACGGTCGTGGTGGAGGGCTCTGTCGGATCGCGTCCGGTCAGCGCCGACGAAGACCTCGACAGTGCGATCCGGGAAGCGCTGGCGCAAGGGACGGACAAGCGATCGATCGCGCGGGATCTCGCCGCGCGTTGCGGCCGCCCCGCCCGCGAGATCTACGCGCGCGCGGTAGCGCTGGCGGCAGACGAGGGCTAACCCCTGACCCCTGACCCCTGACCCCTGAGCCCTAACGGTCACTTCTCCCTTCAACTCTCCCGCCCCCCGCCTTCCGGCGTCTCCACGCGGCTGCTCGCGGTTGCCTCGTTCAAGTCGAGCGCCGCGAAGTCGAGGACCGCGAGCTCGTCCTTCGCGATGATCTCTGCGTCGCTCTCGGGGACGACCAGGGACGGGTCGGGCGCCTCTCTGCCGTCGAAGAGCCGCTGTTGCCGCGCCAGCTCGTTGGCGAGCGGCTCGTAAATCGCCCGCTCTCCCCCGTCGTCGGCGTAGTCCCACAGGCCGTTCGTACAATGTCGGTCGTCCTCCCACCCGGGGTGATTCACGATCGGGTACAGGCAGATCCCCTGGAGCGGCGCTCCGAGTCGGATCGCCGCGCGCGTCTCCCGGCCGATGTACCGGAGCCATTCCGGCCGGGCGTCCCCCTCGATCCCGGTCTCCGCGATGAAAAGCGGGCGCTGATACCGGAGCCACACTTCGCGCATCATGTAGCGAAGCGGCAGGTGCTGCGGATGCGACGGGATCATCACGTCCCCGTTGTGGATCCACTGGTTCTGCACGTAATAGTTCATTCCCATGATGTCGAGCGCGTCTTCGCTCCCGCCGAGCTCCGGACGGGTGCGGCCGGCGATCATGTCCCAGGCCTGGAACTGTGACTGCCGGTAGTTCTCCGCCACGAGCCGATCCTGCGGCCGCGTCGGATCCGCGATGATGTCGATGACCGGCTCGGGCTGGACCAGCCGCGCTCGCGGAACGACCGCGCGGATCTCCGCCGTCGCGGCCAACACGGCCCGGACGAACTGCGCCTTCAGCTCATCGCCGCGGCCGTGGGCGAACGGGTTGAAAAAGGCCGCGTCCCCTCCGGCAAACGAAAGAAACGAGATCTCATTGACCGGCGCGACGAACAGCGTCTGGTCGGTCTCGCTCGAAGCGAGCTGCGCGAACGAGCGGGCGAACTTTCGGAAGCGCTCGATGAAAGCGGGCGAGAACACGTCCAACCCCTCCGGGAAGCCAAAGTGGAGGAGGTCCCAGATCACGGTGGTTTCAGTCTCGCGCGCGGCGCCCAGCATGGACAGGACGCCGCTCCAGTCGTAGGAGCCGCCGCCCCGGTCCACGCGGTACCACGGGACGCCGTCCCGCGCGCCGGCGATTCCGACGGAGTGAAGCCGCTGGTAGTCCTCCCGGGCGAACCGTTCATGGCCGGTGGAAATCAGGAGATCCAGGCGGTGCCGGTCGCGTCCTCTCAGGTGGGTCGAGCACTCGAAACCGCCGAGGAAGAAGCTCCCGAAGAGAGGGATCGGGGTGCTCACCGCCCCCGTCTCACCAGTCACCAGTTCATCCGCGCCAGAATTCCTGCATAGATTTCGATGCCGTCCCAGAGATTCTGAAGGCGGAGATTCTCGTTGGACGCGTGCTGATTGTTGTCGTGGTTCGCGATGGGAACCCCGATCGTCGAGGCGCCGAGCTTCTCCCGGAATACGTACATCGGGATGCTGCCGCCGAGCATCGGCAGAGCGACGATCGGTCCGCCGACCGCCTCCTCGACGACCCGGACGAGCGCGCGGGAAGCCGGCAGATCCATCGGCGTCCGCGACGCCGGATAGCCGCTGCCCCACACGACCTTCGCGAGCCGCGCGTTTCCGTGGCGCGCCGCGGCGTCCGGGTTCTCGCGCACGATCGAGAACCCCTTTGCGCGGATGTGGTTCTCGACCGCGATGCGAACGCTTTCGGGGGTGAGGTCGGGGACGAGGCGGAAGTCGATCGCCACGGTGGCTTCCGTCGGGATCGAATTCGTCGATCGCGCCCCGGTCTCACCGCCCGAGATGCCGTGCACGTTCAACGCGGGCCGCTGAATCGATTCGAGGAGCGATTCCCCGTTGCCTTCGGGCCGCCCGATTCCGAGCTCTTCCTTCAACGCCTCGTCAACGTCAGGCGCGGCGGCGAGCGCGCGCCGCTCCAGCTCTCCGAGCGGCTTCACCGCGTCCGAGAACCCGGGGATGGTGATGCGCCCTTCCGGATCCCTCATGCTCGCGATGAGGTTTGCGATCTGCGCGGTCGGATTCGGGGCCCAGTTCCCGTAGTGGCCGCTGTGAAGCCGGCGCGTCGGGCCATAGAGGGTGATCGACACATCCGTCACGCCGCGCGCGCCGAAGAAGACCTGCATCCGTCGCGACTGGTGGACAGGACCGTCGAACAGGATCCAGAGGTCCGCCTTCAATTTCTCCCGATAGCGGTCGAGGACCTCCGCGAGGTGCGGCGACCCCGCTTCCTCCTCGCCTTCGAAGAAAAACTTCAGGTTCGCGGCCGGCCGGATCCCCGCGGCCCGAAGCGCGTCGACAGCCGTCAGGAGCCCTACGACCGGCGCCTTGTCGTCGCTCGCGGAGCGGCCGTAGAGCCGCCACTCGGGCGGAATGGGTGCGCGGAGGTTCTCCAGACTCATTTCGCGCCCGCCCGACTCGAGCGGCGCATCGCGTAGCACCGGGCTCCAGGGATCTCCCTTCCACTCGGCCGGCACGACCGGCTGGCCGTCGTAGTGCGCGTAAAGCACTACGGTCCGGCGCGCGCCGGGCGTGGACAGCTCTCCGTAGACGACCGGAGGCGCTCCCGGGACCCGGAGGAGCTCGGGGTGGATCCCGCGCTTCTCCAGAAGCGACGCGACCGCCGCGGCGCTCTTTTCGATGTTCTCGGTATCGGAGGACACGTTCGGACGCGAGAGCAGGCCCGCGAGCTCCCGCACGATCTCGACCTCGTGCGCCGCCCGGTAGGAGCGCACGCGCGCGGTCACGGGGCTCATCGCCACGGGCCCGGCTTCCGCGGGCTTGACGGCCGGCTCGGGAGCCGCCTCGAGATGGCGCGCCACCGGGGCGAGGAGCATTGCGAGTAAGAGACAGGCGGCGGCGCGGCTCACGGCGCAAGCTCCGGCTCGGGCGGCGCCGGCGGCGCGGCGGCAACCGCTTCCGGAAGCGACGGCTCCCGGGCGGCCGTCCCGATCAGCGCCACCACCACCGCCGCGAGGAGGACGAACCCCGCGATCCCGGCGAACCGGTCGGGCGCCGCAGGCTGCGACAGAAGACGAGCGGCCGCGGGCCCACCGAAGGCGGCCGCTCCGAAGAGCACCCAGGCGGCGACGTGGTCCTTCAGGAGGACGAACGCGCAGACCGCCATCCAACCGAGAAGCACGACCGATCCCCCCATCTCCCCGACGAGCTCGAGGGCGGAATGCGGCGACGCGGGCAGGAAGGCGAGGAGCAGGCCGAGCGCAAGCGCGATCCGGGTCGAGCGGCGGCGCAGAAACGCCTCCCGTGAGCCCAGAGCGGCGGCGGACGCGACCGAGGCCGTACCGAACGTGGCGAGCGCGGCGGCGGACAGCACCGCGATCGCGGGCACCGCGAGGTCGAGCGCTCCCGGAAGAGACGGGTCCGGGCGGAAAAGGTCCGGAACGGAGCGAGCGGCGACGGCGGACCATCGCGAGATCCCGGCGAGCCCGCCCGCCGCGATGGCGGCCCGTAGCAGCGCGTCTCCCAGGCTCCCCTGACGCCGGAGCGCGCGACGCCATCCCGGCCGGGCCGACGAGAACAGGATGTACGCGATGGCCGCGCCGCAGGGGATGAGCAGCCACAGGATGACGAGCGAGAGCGTCGCCGAGAAGCGGAAGGTCGAGAGCGGAATCTCGGTGCGGTACTGGCGCAGCAGCCCCGGAATGCGATTCGAGAGAGCGGCCGCCGCGAGCAGCGCGACCGGCACGAGCGGCCGGAGCAGTCCGCGCCAGCGCACGTCCGGCCGGCGCACCGCGCGGAGAAACAGGACGATCGCGAACCCCAGAAACGAGCCGAGTGCCACGACGCGCAACCCGAGCAGGAGCCAGTCGAGCGCCGTTCGGCGGCGCTCCGCTTCGAGATACGACTCCGGGACGTGGACGGTGGGATAGAACGCGGAAAGACGGCTTCCCTCGAAGACCGCGGTCAGGCGCGGAGCCGCGTCGCCGAGATCGGCGCGCCGCGATTCGAGGGTGACGGTGGTGTCGACGCGCTTTGGCCGGGCGCGAGTACCGACTTCGAGGACCCGATAGTCCGCCGCGGGATATCCGAGCGCCGCCGCCGCGCCCGTTGTGCGCTCGCGCGCCCGGGCCTCCGAAGGAGGGGTGCCGCCCGGCGCCGCTTCTTCGCGGGGATTCAAGTATCCGATGACGCGCGCGCGCCGAGGATCGACGAAGACTTTCCATTCCTCCTTGTGCCCCGGTTCCAGGAACCTCGCGACCCAGAAGTTTACGGGCAGGGATCCCGAGGCGAGCTTCTCGAACGCGGCGGTCCCGCCCTTCGTGACGACGTATCGCGCCGCGGCCTCCGAGAAGCCGGGCATGCGCCCGGACTCGACCGGCTCCTCGCCGCGCGCGTCGGCATCGAGTCCGAAGCCCGTTCCTCCGTACGTGACAGAACGATAGCGGGCGGGATCGACGCGGTTCGCTCGAAG
Organism: Thermoanaerobaculia bacterium; assembly: GCA_038229875.1. Classification (GTDB taxonomy): domain Bacteria; phylum Acidobacteriota; class Thermoanaerobaculia; order UBA5066; family Gp7-AA6; genus JALYUA01. The sequence goes on from JBBROA010000032.1 coordinate 23,836, forward strand.
AAAAGCGCGCGCGATCGACTCGGCGCGCGCGCGTCCGATCTCGTCGCGCCCGAGGCGCGGGGAGCGCACGGGAACGAGCCAGCCCGCGAGCAACACGGCGGCGGCGATTCCGGCCGCCGTCAGCGCCCGCCGCGAAACGCGCCGGACGGGGGCGGAGGGCTCCGCGCTGATCGCGCGGGGAGCTGGAACCGGCGCGCTGCCGAGGTCCGCGTTGGCCACGCCGGATTCCGGCGCAAAGCCGCCATGCTTCCATGCTAGGAGGATCGAGGCGGCGAGCGGAACGAGGAGGATCCCGGCCGCAACCGCGCCGGAGACGACGTAGTAACCGTTGTGGGACCGGAGCATCACGAGCGCCGTATAGAGCGCGTCGACCGTGAAGTGCCAGACGAGCAGCGGCAGGACTCCATAGCGCAGCATCACGAGCCCGATCACGACACCGGCCACCCCGACTTCCACCCCGCGGATGTAGAAGGGCTGGTTCGGATACGCGGCGTGGCCGAACCCCCAGATGAACGCGGGGACGACGACCGCCAGAAACCGTCCCGCTCCGAGCCCGTCGAGAAACGAGATCGAGAACATGCGGCTGATCCCCTCTTCCGACACCGCCGGGAAGAAGCCGACCAGCAGCACTGTCGCCCAGGGGAACGCCGTGCTCAACATGTCGCTGTAGGGAACGTCGGCCGGCGACCACGCGCCGAAGCGCGCCGCGACGACGTAAAAGACGGCCTGGTACGCAAAGAAGAACGCGACGAGCGCGTAGCCCAGGAGAACCCCGCGAAAAAACCGTTTCGTTCGCAGTCCCCGAAGCGAAAAGATCCCGGAGAGCGACAGCTGCCCCGGGAAACGCTCGCGATACGGCGGCTCCGCGGCGGCGATGACGCACGCGATGCCCGCCCCCGCCGCGAGCGCACCCAGGATTCCCAGGACGAGATGGTTGGTGAGATGGCTCGAGAGCGGGCTGGCGGTGTCGTACTCATAGAAGGTCAGCGGCAGGTTGTTCAGCGTCGAGAGGAGCGCCAGCACGAACCCCGTGAGGCCGAAACCCCCGACGACGCCCCAGCGGACGTCCTTCCGCGAGATGCGGGCCAGCAGCACGCCCGCCATGGCGAGAACGGTCAGGAGCAGTCCGAAGGTCGCCGCCTGCCCCGCCGCCTCGTTCTTCGACCGCAGGGTGCGGTAATCGCGCTGCCACGCTTCGGGCACGTGGACGAACTCATCGAACGCCACGACCTCTCCCCCGGCGACGATCGTCCGGTATCGGACCGTCGCCTCCTTCATCCGGAAGCCCGGGCGCTCGTCGACAAACGTCCAGTCGGTGCGCTTCGGGCGCTCGGTGGGAAACGACTCGATCGGCGTCAGCGCGGCGGGGTCAAGGCCACGTTGCGAGAGAAACGCGGCCGCGAGCCCGCGCGCCTTCTCCCGCGGGAGCCGTTCACCCGGCGCATCTTCCCGCCGGACCGACTCCCAGGAGACGAGGTTGCCGAGCGGCGTGATCGAGACCCGCTCCTCTTCCTTCACCGCCGAGCGGAACCACCGCATGTCCCAGCGCCAGATCTTCGCCTCGCGTCCGTAGAGGCGCGACGCCCGGTCGAGTCCGAGCTCACGCTCCAGGTAAACCTTCGGCTCCTCGTCCACCCCGAAGCGGCCGGCGAAGCGGGTCCCGGCCGTCGGGCGCGCGCGCTCCTTCAGAAAGCGCTCCGCCTGGGCGCGCGCGGCGTTCCGAGGCACACGAAACTCGATCGCCGCCTCCGGGAAGGCCTTCCGGAAGAGCGCGGACGTGATCGCCGCCCCCGCGATCAGGATCGCGAGGCAGGCGAGGACGAAGCGCCAGTCGCGGCGGTCGAGCTTTTCCATGATGTTCGCCCTCAGCCGGCGAGCACGCTGCCGCCGTTGACGTTCACGACCTCTCCCTGCAGATGTCTGGCCAGCTCGGAGACCAGAAAGAGGACCGCCCCCGCCACGTCTCTGGGCGAGGCGACGCGTCCGACCGGGATCGAGCGCTCGATCTCCGCACGCGTGGCCGGGTCGGCCAGAGTCGCCGCGGTCATTTCCGTGTCCACCCACCCCGGGGCAACGCAGTTGACGCGGATTCCCTTCGGCCCGAGCTCCGCCGCGAGAGACTTCGTGTACGCGATCAGGGCGCCCTTGCTCGCGGCGTAGGCGGAGTGCCCGGCCTCTCCGCGCTGGGCCGCGGTGGACGAGACGAAAACGATCGAGCCGTCCGTCTTCGCCAGATGCGGAATCGCGGCGTCCGTCACGAGGAAGCACCCGCGCACGTTCACCGCGAGGGTGCGGTCCCACACTGCGAGGTCTCCGCGGCCCGCCTCGTCGGCTTCCCAGATGCCCGCATTGTTGACGACGATGTCGAGGCGCTCCCATGCGGCGACCACGTCCCGCACGAGCTGTCGCGCTTCCCCGGGATCGGCGACGTCGCCCGCGAGCGCCATCGCCTCCCCGCCGGCCTGCCGGAGCTCCCGGACGAGACTGTTCGCGGCGCTCTCATCCGACCGGTATCCCACGGCGACTCGAGCACCCGCGAGGCAGAGCTGCTCGGAGATCGCCCGGCCGATTCCGCGGGAGCCGCCCGTAACGAGTGCGGTCCGGGGAGCGAGATCGAGCGTGAAGCGGTCGGCCAAGTTGGTGCGTATATTAGTTGAGAGACGTTGACCCACCAACAGCCGGGCGGGCGCCCCGAAGGCGCGACGGCGCGAAGGCGCGAACCTATCTTCCCGCCAGCAATCCTCCGATCCACGACGTCAGAGCTTCCAGGGTCGGCGTCGAGTTCTTCAACTGCACGTCGACTTCGGCGGCGCGGGCGAGCGCGCGGGCGAGCTCCCGGACCGTGTACCGCGACGCGCGCTGCGCCGCCTTGAACCAGAGGTACCCGGCGACCGACCCTCCGCGCGCGGCGAATGGAGACCGGCCGAACGCGGCGACGGGCTCGGCGAGGCGGGGCAGCACGCGGGACTGAAAGACGGGGTACGACATGTTCCGGTCGAACGCCGGCGCGCCCGGCTCGGCGAGCGCCGCGCGGATCAGGAGCATGTGTCGGATCTCCCCCGTGGTCATCGACAGGAACTTGAACTGCCACTGCTCGTCGGTGTCGATCTCCCGCTCGCCGGCGCGCACGGGCCGGTTGGAGAAGAGCCGGCCGAGTCGCTCCAGCGCCTCCTTGGACTCGCGACGCCCGATCGCGTCGAAGAAGAGGTAGAGATCCTCCGACGCCGCGTCCTCGACGCTCTGGCGCACGTCCTCCGCGCGGACCCGCCCTCCCGGGCCGGCGATGTCCAGGAGCTTGTCGAGCTCGGCGACAAACATCGCCGGAGCGTAGTCGGTCTGCACGAGGAGCCGCTGCAGGGCGTCGGGATCGATCGTCACCTCGCGCTCCTTCGCCCGCGCCCGGGCGAGCCGTTGCAGCTCGGGCGCCGCGGAGTCCCGTTTGTCGCCGATCTGGATCTCGAGCACCAGTCCCTGGCTCGCGATTTCCGCCAGCAACCCTCCGGCGGGCGGCGAGGTCGCGGTGACGACGGCGACGGTCCCGTCGTTGCCGCGCTCCAGAAGCAGCCGGAGCGCGCTCTGGAGCGCCGCGGAGCCGCCCTTTCCCTCGGGCAGCTCGCGGAGGATTTCGGTCAGGATCGGAGAATCTTCCTTTCTCCGCGTCTTCTTCGCGACGGCGTCCGCCGTTTCGACCGGATCGGCTCCCGCGGAGAGCCCGAGCGCGGATAGGACCGCGCGCATGTGGCGGAAGGCCTCCCGCCGGCCGGAAGGAGTCCCGAGGCTCCAGGCCTCCGCGGCTTTGCCGACCAGGACTCCGGCGGAGTCGGTCCCGAGGATGCGCCCGATGTCGAAAGTGACGACCCGCCGCGGAGAGAAGAGAGAGCGGTTCAGCAGAGCATCGGCGATCGCATCCGCGGGAGCCTCGTCGCCGAACCGAAGCGCCTCGCCGTCGGACCCCGCGAGCTTTTCGACTGCCTCCCCCCCGCGCTCCTCGACGAAGAACGAGACGTCCCCGGTGATCGCGACGACCGCGGGCGAGTCAGAAAAGGCGGGGACGGCGTCGGGGGAAAAACGGGTGCGCGGCAAATCAGTGGTCCGGGGTCAGTCCTGGTTCCGCCGGCGACAGAAGAACGTGGCGCCGGCCGCGCCCGGCGACGTGTGGACCATTGGGACCGCTCAGCTTTCGAGCAGTCCCTTTTCGGCGAGCTCCTGGCATTCGACGCAGTGAGGCGCCCACGGAACCGCATTCAGACGCTTCTCGTTCATGGTGGTGGCGCAGTTCAGGCAATTTCCATAAGAGCCGTCGTCGATACGGCCCAGCGCCTGATCGATCAGCAGCAGGGTGTTGCGGTCGTTGTCCGAGAGCGAGTACAGAAACTCGCGCGTGTAGGAGGAGACCGCCTTGTCGGCGATGTCCTGCGTGGCCTCGTCGCCGGTCTCTTCTTCCGCGTTGCGGGTTTTGGCGAGGTCGGCCGAGAGGCTCGTCTTTTTCTCGGTGAGAAGGCGGCGAAACCGCTCGAGATCCTTCTTGGACATCTTGACGGGGCGGGGCGTTGTCGTCGCCATCGGTTCCTTCTCTTTCTTCCCGCGCCCGGGGCGTGGGTTCGATTTTGAACGCGAGATCATACCCGAGAATTCCGTCGCCTCCGCTCACTGCGGGACGGAGCGCAGCTCCCCTCTCCCCGCCACGCCGGGGAGAGGGTTGGGATGAGGGGCGGAACAGGGAGCCTGACCGGGCTCGGGCAGAGAAGAGTTCGATCCTCCCGCTTTCGTTGCTATTCCGGCTTGCGCCTCGCGCGCTCCCAAAGGGACTTCCGCGAAATGCCGAGTCTTTTGGCGGCCAGCGTTCGGTTGCCTCCGGCCCGGCGGAGGGTCTCTTCTATGTAGGCGTCCGAAAGCTCCTTCAGGGTCCAACGACGCTCGACGGCCGCCGCCAGGAGCGATTCGGGGGCGCCGAACGAGCCCATCGGGAGGTCTTCCGCCGTGACGTCGGCAGCGGACGCGGCGAGCGCGGCTCGCTCCACGAGATGGAGCAGCTCACGGACGTTGCCCGGCCAGGTGTGACGCTCCAGAGCCGTCTCCGCTTCCGCGGTGAAACGGCGCGCCGGGGTTCCGTAGGTTTTCGCGGCGCGTTTCAGGAATCCGCGCGCGAGCGGCAGCACGTCTTCGTGGCGCTCCGTCAGAGCGGGCAAACGGAGCGACACGACGTCGATCCGGTAGAAGAGATCGTCGCGGAACCGCCCCTCTTCGACGAGCGCCGCCAGCGGCCGCCGGGACGACACGACGAGTCTCGCCCGGAAGGGGTGGTTCTCCGCGCCGCCGAGGCGGCGGAACGTCCGCTCCTGGAGGACCCGCAGGAACTTCGCCTGCGCCGCCGGAGAGAGAGACGACACCTCGTCCAGATAGACCGTTCCGTCGCCCGCGACTTCCAGGAGCCCCCGCTTCGCCGTCACCGCCCCGGTGAAGGCCCCGCGCTCGTGACCGAAGAGCTCGCTCTCGAAGAGCTCGTCGGAGAGGTTCGCGGCGTCCACTCGCACGAACGGCCGGTCGCATCGGAGCGAGGCGTCGTGCAGCGCGCGGGCGAGCCGATCTTTTCCGGTTCCGCTCTCGCCGACGAGAAGGACCGTGCTCTGGAGGTCGAGTGCCCGTTCGAGAGCGGCGATCTCGCGCGCCAGGGGTCGGTGGCGAGTCGAGAAGAGCGAGCGGAGCGATGCCCGCCGCCGCGGCTTCTCGGTTGTCGGGACTTCGTCGCCTTCCCCCCGGGAAGCCTCGAGGTCAGGAGCTGGCGGCGAAGCGGCCCGTCTCATTCTCCGCGTCGCCCCAGAGTCGCTCGAGCGCGTAGAAACGGCGGGCCTCTTCCTGGAAGACGTGGAAGACGACGTCGCCGTAGTCCATGAGAATCCAATTCGCGGTCTCTAGCCCTTCGAGCGAAAGCGCGGGGCCCAGAACCTCCGTAATGGCGTCCGAGATCGCGCGAGCCTGTCGGTCGGAGTTGGCGGTCGAAAGGACGAAGTAATCGGCCATCGTCGTGAGCTCGGTCAGATTGAACACGAGGACGGCGGAAGCGTTCTTATCGAGAGCGGCGGAAAGGCCTTCGCGAACCCGGTCGCGAGCGGAGAAATTGTTCAACGCCCGCTGACTCCTGCTCTGTAGAGACCCTGCTTCGTAATGTACTCCGCGACGGACGCCGGAACCTGCCCGGAGACCCGCTCCCCGGACGAGAGTTTTTTTCGCAATTCCGTCGAAGAGATTCTAACCGATCCCGCGTCGAAAACCTCGAGCCGATCGGAGAGTCCGGCGACTTCGGGCACGACGAGGCCCTGGCCTCGAAACGGCTCGCGGTAGAAGGCCGCCACGCGGGCGAGCCGCACGATTTCGGCCGGTTCCTTCCAGCGGGCGAGGCCCGCAAGCGTATCGGTGCCCATCAACAACCAGAGCTCCGACTGCAAAGGCCGAGCCGACAGGGACCGGAGCGTATCCACCGTGTAAGACGGTCCCTCGCGGTCGAGATCGTCGAACACGATCGACCAGTCGGGGCGCCCTTCGAGAGCCAGAGCCAGCATCGCCACCCGGTGCCGGGGGTCCGCCGGCGGCTCGACCTTGTGCGGCGAAAGGCGGGCGGGGAGGAAGACGACGCTCGAAAGGCCGAACTTCATGGCCGCCGCCTCCGCCATCGCGACGTGGCCGGCGTGCACCGGGTCGAAGGTCCCGCCGAAGACGCCCGTACGCATCCGATTTTCTTTTACGAATCGTGAACGGCGGAATCCGCTACCGCCGCCGCAGGAGCCGGCAATGGCTCCCGCGCTCCGGCCAGGCGGAAAAAGTCGCGGACCAGATCCTCGAGACCGAGCCTCGTGGCTGCGGAAATTTCCCGGTACGGGATCCCCCGCCGGGACGCGGCGGCCCGGATCGACGCGACGCGATCGGGGTCCGAGACCGCGTCACACTTGGAAGCGACGAGGATGCGCGGCCGAGCCGCGATCTCGGGAGAGAACGCCTGGAGCTCGCCTTCGAGCACCGCCACGTCTTGCTCCGCGTCGCCTTCCGTCGAGGCGTCCACCAGATGGCAGAGCAGCCGGCAGCGCTCGACGTGCTTCAAGAAGCGTATGCCGAGCCCCGCGCCGTGATGCGCGCCCTCGATCAGCCCGGGGATGTCGGCGACGACGAGCGTGCGGTGATCGTCGCCGCGAACGACGCCGAGGTTCGGCACGAGTGTCGTGAAGGGGTACTCCGCGATCTTCGGCTTCGCCGCCGAGATCACCGAGATGAGCGTCGATTTGCCGGCGTTGGGGAATCCGATGATCGCGACGTCGGCGAGAAGCTTCAGCTCGACAGTCAGCCGGCGCTCGACTCCGGCAAGGCCCTTGCGCGCGAAGCGCGGGGCCTGGCGGGTGGAGGTCGCGAAATGCTGATTTCCCCATCCGCCGTTTCCGCCGCCGGCGAGCTGCACCTTTTCACCGGCATGGAGAAGGTCCGCGACGCGCTCGCCCGTATCCGCGTCGACGACGATCGAGCCGAGAGGAAGAGACACGATGACGTCGTTGCCCGTGCTCCCGTGGCAGTTCGACCCCATCCCGTGCTGGCCGCTCTGCGCCTTGAACAGCATCTGGTGTCGCAGATGGTAGAGCGTGGTGAACGAAGGGTCGGCCACCGCGTAGACGGAGCCGCCGTGACCGCCGTCGCCGCCCGACGGTCCGCCCCGGGGGACGAACTTCTCCCGCCGGAACGCGACGCAACCGTTGCCGCCGTCGCCGGCCTTGACCCGGATTTCAGCGGAGTCGATGAACATGAAGGGCGGGAATCGGGAAACGGGAATCGGTAATCGATATCGAGGGGTCCGGGAATCTTCTCGATTCCCGATTTCCGATTTCCGATGACCGGCTAGCTGGCGGCGGCCGGTTCGATCGAGATGACGCGGCCGTCGCGGCCCCGGTCCTTGTAGCGAACAATTCCGTCGACCTTCGCGAACAGCGTGTCGTCCTTGCCGCGTCCGACGTTGTCGCCCGGGAAGAAACGAGTGCCCCGCTGCCGCACGAGGATGGAGCCGCCGGTCACGAGCTGGCCGCCGAAACGCTTGACTCCGAGCCGCTGCGAATTGGAATCGCGGCCGTTTCGCGAGGAGCCCTGTCCCTTTTTGTGTGCCATGGCCTACGCTCCTTCGATCCCTACGATACGGATTTCGATCATGGACTGCCGGTGGCCCTTGGTCCTCCGGTACTGCTTCGTGCGCTTTTTCTTGAAGACGAGCACCTTGCGGGTCTTGATGGGACCGAGAACGGTCGCCTTCACAGAAATGCCGTCCGTCTTCTTGAGCTCTTTGCCCTCGTGGCCGCCCACGAAAACGATCTCCGAAAAGACGATCTCCTTGCCCTTCGAGACGTCGCCGGAGGGCGTCTCGATCCGGAGGACGTCCCCGGCCGCAACCTTCAACTGTTTCCCGCCCGTGCGGACGATCGCGTACATGGAGCCTCCCAAAGCAGAACTGCGGATTCTATTGGTTACCCGAGGAAAGTCAAGCCGAGCGGCCGGAGGGAGCGAGGCGGCCGCGGCACTCCGCGGTCAACTGGTGGGGGCTCTGAGCTGGCAAACGGCGACCCGGACCACGGGAGTCGTGGGGGGCGGGTCGTAACCGGCAAAGTCAGGCCACGTCCCTTCCGCCCTCCGCCCTCCGCCGCCCCCCGACCGCTGAAACCTCTGCTAATCCTCGTCTATCGCGTTCGGCAGCTCGTCCCGGTTGTCCGCGCCCTTGGGAAAGTGGGCCTTCAGGATCTCGCCGATGCGGTCGATGCCCGCCACGAGGCCTTCGGTAAATTTCCCGATTCGGAAGACCTCTTCCATCTCCTGGGCCGTCGCCTTCCAGAAGTTGTCGCCGCACTTCTCGTGGACTCCCGTGTCGCCAAGGATCTGAAACTTTCGGATTCGCGGCGCGATGTAGAAGAGAACGGCGTTTCTTTCGGCCGTCTTCGTCATCCCGAGCTTGTCAAAGCGTTCGCGCGCCCGCGCTTCGATGTCGGCGGGCTCGGAGCGCGTGACGTGGACCCGGATCTCGCCGGAAGTGTCGGACTCGGCCTGCGCGATCGCCTGGACGATGCGGTCGGAGTCGAGCTCCGAAAAGAAGTGGCGCACTTTCATCCCGTCACCATCTCTTCCCCATCCCGTTCACCAGCTTCCCGACGAACCGCCGCCGCCGGAAAATCCTCCTCCTCCGGAGAACCCTCCGCCGCCGCCGCCGCCGAAGCCCCCGCCCCCTCCGAGGCCGCCGCCGCCGAACCCTCCGAAGCCTCCCCAGCCGCCCCACCCTCCCGAGCGCCATCCGCGCCCGCCGAACGTGCGGTGCCGCGGGCGCAGCAGCCAGGGAAGGACGAAGAAGAAGAGGAACGGCCAGAGACAGCCGAACGGAATCCCGCCGCGGCGCCGAGCCGTTCCCTGCGTTCGCTCGTTCACCGTCGTGCCCGTCCCCTTGTATTCTCCGCGCGCGGCCGCCATGAGAGCGGCCATGCCGGCCTCGACGCCGCCGGTGTAGTCGCCGGTCTTGAATCGCGGCGTGATCTCGTCCTCACGGATCCGGCTGGCGATCGCATCCGGTATCGCTCCTTCGAGGCCGTAGCCGACCTCGATGCGCATCTTACGGTCGTCGATGAACGCGAACAACACGAGGCCGTTGTTCGATTTCGCCTGGCCGACCCCCCACGCTTTCATCGCGTTGACGGCGAACTCCTCGAGCGTGGTGTTCTCGGGCACGTGCCGGTCGGCCCAGACGAGCATCTGGATCGAAGTGTCCTTCTCGAATTGCTCGAGGCGGGAATTCAGCTGTTCCGCGCGCGAGGCATCGAGAACCCCGGCGCGATCCGTCACGTAGCGGGTCGGTTTCTCCGGGATCGGAGGCGCCGCGGCCAGCGCCAGGCTCGCCGCGCAGAAAAGAGCGACGAGAGCGAAAACGAAGGCCGCCACGCCGCGGGCGGCGCAACGCCGCCCGCGCACGGGTGCCGGAACGATCAAGCGGACGCCTTACCGCGCCGGCGCGGGGGCCGCGGCGGCCGGAGTCGCCCCGAAGTTGAAGTTCACCGTCGGGGGCTTGTCGGAGCCGGGCGTGCCGTGGAAGTACGGCTTCGGCTTGAAGCCGAGCATCCGTCCGGTGATGTTGGTCGGGAACTTCAGGAGCGCCGTGTTGTAAGCCTGCGCCACCTCGTTGAACCGCATCCGCTCGACCGCGATCCGGTTTTCCGTCCCTTCGAGCTGCGCCTGAAGATCGCGGAAGTTCGCGTTCGCCTTCAGCTCCGGGTACCGCTCGACGACGACCAGCAGCCGGGAGAGCGCCCCGCCGAGAGCCGCCTGCGCCTGCTCGTATTTGGCCAGCTGAGCCGGGTCCGTCGGCGCCGCGCCCGGGGGCGGAGTCGACTGAGCCACGGACGCCCGCGCCCGGGTGACTTCTTCGAGAGTCGACTTCTCGAACTGCGCAGCGCCCTGGACGGTCGCCACCAGGTTCGGCACCAGATCGGCGCGACGCTGATATTGGTTCTCGACCTGCGCCCACTGCTTGTCAACTTCCTGACTGAGCGTCACGAGCCGGTTGTTCGTGCCCGCAAATGAGATTCCGATGATCACAACCAGCACCACCACCAGAGCGAGACAACCCAGGCCCATCTTCCCCATGTGTCTTCCTCCTATGTCGAAGCGAAGGGATCATACCGTCACATCCGTCGCCTCCGCTCACTGCGGGGGCTGCCTTCGCCGCGCGGCGGCGAAGGCACCGGCGAGCGGCTCGCCTGTTGGCTCGACCGCTCGTCTGCCCCCTCCGTTCGCTGCGGCTCCCGTCACGAGAGGCTCCTCCTTCCCTTCGGTCAGGAGACTCCTCTCGTGACGAGCTTAACCACCATCTCGCCCGAAGCAGCTCGGTTCCCACTCCCCGCGCGCCGGGGAGTGTTCAGCCCGGGTGAGGGGCGCCACTGACCTGGAGGGCGGTGGAGATGAGGCATAGGCGTCCGCGCGTGGAGTGAGCGCTGGTGAGGGGCGCAGGAGCTGCCAGGCCGGTCCGCTGACCTTCGAGCGATCGCCGGGTAGAATCCGGCAAATGGACGTGTGGCTGCTTCGGCATGCGGCCGCGGAGGACCGGGCGGCGTCGGGGCGGGACCAGGACCGCGTTCTGACACCGGAGGGACTCGCCCGGGCGCGCGCGGTGGCGCTCGGGCTCGCGGCGATCGAGCCCGGCCTCGGGCGCGTGATCACCTCTCCGTACCGGCGGGCAAGTCAGACCGCGGAAGCTGCGGCCGCGGCGCTGGGGATCGAAGTCGGCGAATCGCGGGCGCTCGAGCCCCAGCGCGACCCGATGGACATCCTGAACGAGATCGGGGCGGGCGGCGAGAACGTCCTCCTGGTCGGGCACCAGCCCCACCTCGGATCTCTCCTCGGCCTCCTCGTCGCCCGCGACGGCGTAGAGATCCCGATGAAAAAAGCCGCCATCGCCCGGGTCACACTGTCGGGCCGCTGGTCGGGGGAGCTCCGAGCCCTGGTGCCCCCCCGACTGCTCGAGCTTCTGGGAGCGCGCCAGGCGAACTGAGGTTTGGGGCGGTGGGAGGCGTCCGCATCTCGAGACTTGTCAGGCTGGATGCTCCGCCCCTCACCCCGCCCCTCTCCCCCGGCGCGCTGTTCAGCCCGGACACATGGTGAACAGGTGTTCGGAGACATGGTGGACACATTTAAGGCGGAGGATTGGGCCTGAGGAGGGCGATCCGATGCCTTGGAGTGAGGTCTCGATCATGGAGCAGCGTGAGGAGTTTGTCGGGCTGGCGAGCCAGCCCGACAGCAACATCCGTCTTCTGTGTCGTCGGTTTGGAGTGAGTCCTACGACGGGCTACGAGTTGCTTCGCCGGTTCCGCGAGCGCGGCCGAGGAGGGCTCGTGGATCAGAGTCGCAGACCCGATCACAGCCCGCGGCGATGTTCTCAGGTCATCGAAGAGGCCGTGCTGCGATTGCGCGACCACCATCCGGTCTGGGGAGCTCGCAAGCTGCGCCGACGCTTAGCCGATACCGGGACCACGGGTCTGCCTTCGCCCAGCACCGTGCACCAGATCCTGCTGCGACACGGCCGTGTGGATCCCAAGGAGTCCGCAAAGCATCGA
>JBBROA010000033.1:0-35443 GCA_038229875.1 Thermoanaerobaculia bacterium
AGCCGCGCGAGGAGCGAACGGACCCGCGCGGGACGGGGTGCGCCCGATGCGCTCGCCTGCACGTCGCACCTCACCGGGATTCGGAGGCCCGCGTCCCGCCGGTCGGCCGGGGGACGGCGGTCTCGTGAGACGGGGACTCTCCGGTCTTGCGGCGGGAGGTCCCGCGGTTGAACTCGAACCCCGGATAGTCGATCCGGTGGTGGTAGATGTTCGAGACGGTGCGCTCGAGCGTGTCGACGATGATCGCGAGATCGCGCATCGTGAGGTCGCAGTCGTCGAACTGCCCGTCGCGCAGGCAGTCGTCGACGATCGTCTGGATCATCGCCCGGATCCGGGCGGGCGAGTGCTCGATCAACGTGCGGGACGCCGCTTCGACGGCGTCGGCGATCATCAGAATCCCGTTCACGCGCGTCGTGGGGCGCGGGCCCGAGTGCCGGTACTCCGTCTCCCGCACCGGCGAGTCTTCGGGCCCTGATTTCGTGAGGGCCTTCTGGTAGAAGTACCGGATCAGCTTGGTCCCGTGGTGCTCGCGGATTGCGGCGACGAGCTGCTCGGGAAGACGCGCCCTGGTCGCGAGCTCCACCCCTTCCTTGACGTGTGCCGCGATCACGAGCGCGCTCATCGAAGGCTCGAGCCGGTCGTGCCGGTTCGCGCCCTTGGGCTGGTTTTCGATGAAGTAGTCGGGCATCTTCGTCTTGCCGATGTCGTGGTAGTAACCCGCCACGCGCGCGAGCAGGGCGTCCGCGCCGACGGCCTCCGCGGCGGATTCGGCGAGGTGCCCGAGGACGAGCGAGTGCTGGTAAGTCCCGGGCGCTTCGAGAGCGAGCGTGCGCAAGAGCGGAAGGTTCTGATTGGAAAGCTCGAGCAGCCGGATGTCGGTCGTGACGTGAAAGAGGTGCTCGAACACCGGCAGGAAGACCCCGACGATCATTGCGACGAACCATCCCCCTGCGAGCCCGCCGAGCACGTCCGCCGCGAAGTCCCACCCGCGGGCCTCCCCGTTCAGGAACGCGATCGCCGAGATCGAAACGAGGTTCGCGGCCGCGACGATCGCGCCCATCCCGAGGAGGACGCTTCTGGACCGCAGCTTTCCGATGACGAAGATGCCGGCGAGCGACCCGACCAGCGCGAAGAGCACGAACGGGAAGCTCTGGCCCATGAGGATCCCCGCGCCGATCGCGTTGACCGCGGCAAACAGAAGCGCGGGGCCCATCCCGGCGACGAGGCTGACCATGATCGAGCCTGCCGCGAACGGGATCGCGTAGTACGTGTGCGCAGCCCAGGCGGACCCCTCGAAGCTCGACGACAGCCCCTGCGCAAGGACGAACGCGCCCCGGGTCAGCAGCGAGAACAGGATCCCGGCCGCGAGGATCGACGCATAGACCATCTCTGGCCGCCGCTCGCGCCGGCGGCGGCGCTGCCGGCGCGCGTCCACCCAGAACGCGGCCGCGGCCAGGAGCTGCAGGATCACGATCCCCATGACCTTCACCCACGAGGACGGGTCGGCCGCGGAGGCCCGAACCGCCGCGATCCATTCCGCCGCCTTCGGTGAGATCTCGTCGCCCTTGCGCACGATGACCTTGCCGCGCGGGATCCGCGTCAACACGGTCTCGACGGCGCGCGACGCTTCCTGGCGCCGCCGCAGGGTCTCCGCGGAGTCGTAGGTCAGGTTCGGCCGCAGAGCCGCAGCAAGAAACGCCGAGACCTCGGTCAGCGCTCGGCCGGTGAGCGGTCCGTCGGCCAGACGGCGGGCCACCGCATTCTTCGTCTGGGCGCCGTACTCGACGACGTCGGAGAGATCCTTCCGGCGCACTTCCCGGCCGTTGTGCACGTCCCGCAGGCCGATCCCGCGGTCACGGCTCTCGTTCAAGAGCTCGCCGTTGTCGACGATGCCCGCACGATAGAGGTCCGCGCCCGCCGACAGGAGTCGCTCCTCGATCGCCGGTGAAAACTGGAGTCCCGCCAGCGCCAGGAGCGCCTCGTCACCGACGGGCAGGTCGAACGCGTCTCTCAGCGCGGGAGGCAGCCCGGCGCGGCGTTTTCCGCCCGTCTCCGCGGCGCGCGCCTTGGAAAACGAGGCGCGGATCTCGGCGTTCAGACGGTCGGGCGCGGCCGTGTCCCAGTCATAGACGGGCAGCACTTCGGCCGCCGCTTCCACCCGCCGATGCCGGGTCGCCGCCGCGTCGGGGACGATCAGGTCCCGCGGCGCGATGACGTCGCGGGTGGAGATCTCGCCGGCCCGGGCGGGCGCCCGCCGGAAGGAAAAAGTCGGCGCGAACGCGAAGGTGGTGGCCAGCACGTAGGAGGTGGCCCAGGCCCAGAAGCGCCACGGCCGCCGCTTTTTGGCCGGCTGGCCGGGCTCTCTCGGAGCAGTGCCGGTGCCGCGAAAAGAAATCGTCGAGCGCCGTGGTGGCGCGCCGGGTCCCATCTCTCGTCAGCGTCCGAGAACGGAGCGATTCGCTTCGCGCTGCTCGCGTTCGCGGTCGAGGGCCTCGTATGCGGTGATGATCGACTGGACGAGCGGGTGACGAACCACGTCTTTCTGGTCGAAGAGGACGAACTTGATCACATCGATCTTCGAGAGAAGCTGCTGCGCTTCCCGCAGCCCGGACGTCTTGCCGGAAGGCAGGTCGATCTGTGTCACGTCTCCCGTGACCACCGCTTTCGAGCCGAATCCAATGCGCGTCAGAAACATCTTCATCTGTTCAGACGTCGTGTTCTGCGCCTCGTCCAAGATGATGAAGGCGTCGTTCAACGTCCGTCCCCGCATGAAGGCGATCGGGGCGACCTCGATCACGCCGCGCTCTAGAAGCTTCGCGGTCTTCTCGTACCCGAGGATGTCGTACAGGGCGTCATAGAGCGGCCGCAGGTACGGGTTGATCTTCTCGACGAGATCGCCCGGCAGGAAGCCGAGCCGCTCCCCCGCTTCGACCGCCGGGCGCGCGAGGACGATCCGCTTCACCTTCTTATCGAGAAGGGCGGCGGCCGCCATCGCAACGGCGAGGTAGGTCTTTCCGGTTCCCGCCGGACCGACGGCGAACACGAGGTCGTGACGCTCGATCGTCTGGACGTACACGCGCTGCTTGACGTTCCGCGCGGTCACGACAGACTTCAGGGTCGGCCCGAACGGGCTGTCGATGAAGAACTCGACTAAGGAGGCATTCGGGTCCTCCTTGAGCACGCGGATGGCGGTCACGACGTCGCCCCCGCGCAGCGGGTAGCCGAGCGTGAGCAGTTCCGAAAAGCCGACCAGGAGCCGGCGGGCGGCGTCCTGCGCCTCCCCCTCTCCGACGACCGAGATCTCGTTCCCGCGGGCCGCCAGGCGAACGCCGAACGCTTCCTCGATGGCGCGAAGGTTTTCGTCCGCGATGCCGAAGAACTCGGTCAGGCCCGATTCCGGGAAAGTCAGGGCTGTTGGTTCAGGAATGTTGCTCGCTCCTTGCGCCCGGGCGCCGGATCGCGGGGCGCCGCTCGGATCGCGGTTTCAACGCTACCACGCAGGGAAGGGAGCAAAAAGCGGGCCCCGGAAATCCCGGGGCCCGCTGCAGAGACAAACCTCATCGAACGAGCAGCTTACCGGGGCACCGGCCCGGCCGCCTGCCGCGCTAGCGCCCGTCGGAAATCGCCTTAGCGACCTCTTCCAGGCCGTTCTCGACCGCGTCCCGGATCGTCGAACCCTTGTTCTTGTGGCGGATCTCTCCGACCACGTTGCCCTTCGAGTCTTTGACCAGCACTTCAACGCCGACGCCGGGGTTGGCCATCCAGCCGCCCCAGTAACGCCCCGCGCCCCGCGGCTCCCAGGCGTTGAAGATGTTTCCGTGGATCACCAGGTCTCCGCCCGACTTCACGACCTTGAAGCCCTGCTTGTCCAGCCACTGCTCCATGTAGTCGCGGGCGTCGTGGGCGGCGTCGCGGGCCTCACGGCCGCGGCCGTTCTCGTCGAACTCCTTGACCGAGACGGTCCGGTACTTCTTCAGGCTTCCCTCCGGGAAATACACCCAGTCGGCGTCTTTTCCCTTGGTGAGCCTGTCGTAGTCCGGCAGGAACTTCGCCGGCTCGTCCCTTTCCTTGGCGTCGTCGGAGTCCTGGAACCCCTTCTTGGCCGCTTCGGCTGGACGGGCTGAAAGAACGAGGAATGCAACGAGAGCCATCGCGAACAAACGCGTCGTGTATCGAACCATGATCAAAGCCTCCTTGATTGCGACTTGAGATTCTACCAAAAACACGGACATTCTGGCCGGAACCTGTCAACCGTCGAGGCGCTCACAGACGGCCTCGGCGGCCGCGGACGTGGAGAGCTCTCCTCCGACGTCTGAGGTGCACTGGCGGGCTGCCACCGAGGCCGCCACGGCCCGTTCGATCGCCAGGGCCTCCTCTTCCTTCCCGAGGTGCTCGAGCATCAGGGCGACCGTCAAAATGGCCCCGAACGGGTTCGCCCGGCCGGTCCCGGCGTACTTCGGCGCGGAACCGTGCACAGGCTCGAACATCGAGACCCTGCCCGGGTGGATGTTCCCGGAGGCGGCCATGCCGAGCCCCCCCTGCAGCGCCGCCCCGAGGTCCGTCACGATGTCGCCGAACATGTTGTTGGTCACGATCACGTCGAACGGGCGCGGGTCACGGATCAGCTGGAGGCACAGCGCATCGACGTAGAGGTGCGAAGCCTCGATTTCCGGGTATTCGCCAGCCACTGCCGCGAACGTGCGCTGCCAGAGGTCGCCGACGAATCGCATGGCGTTCGACTTGTCGGACATGACCACCCGGTGGCGGCCCGTCGCCCGGGCGAACGAAAACGCGTGGCGGATGATCCGTTCGACACCCTTCCGGGTCGACAGGTCCTCCTGCGTCGCCACTTCGTCGGGGGTTCCCTTCTTGAAGTTTCCCCCGATGCCGACGTAGGAGCCCTCCGTGTTCTCCCGAAAGACAACGAAGTCCACGTCCGCGGCCGAGTACGCCTTCAGGGGAGAGAGCCGGTCGTCGAGGCAGCGCACGGGCCGATAGTTCACGTACAGGTCGAGCTGGAAGCGGGCGCCGAGGAGGATGTCCGCCGCGTGCTTCATGTCCGGGACGCGAGGGTCCCCGAACGCGCCCATGAAAATCGCGTCGTAGTTGCGGGAGAGATCGTCGAAAGCGCCCGGGGGGATCGTCTCGCCGGTCGCGAGGTAGTGGTCGGCGCTCCACGGAAA
Source organism: Thermoanaerobaculia bacterium (assembly GCA_038229875.1). GTDB lineage: Bacteria > Acidobacteriota > Thermoanaerobaculia > UBA5066 > Gp7-AA6 > JALYUA01. Next base: position 5,184 of record JBBROA010000033.1, read on the forward strand.
GGAGACGAGCTCGAGGCCGAGAGAGCGACGCGCGTCGAGGCGCTCGAGCACCCGCACGGCCTCGCGGGTGACGTCGACGCCGATGCCGTCCCCCGGGACGATCGCGAGCTTCATGCGGCGGGGACGATAGCAGAAGGGAGGCCCCGAATCAGCTCTGTGACGGGCCCTCCTCCACAGTTATGATCGCGCTCATGAAGGTCGGGGATTGTGTCCGCGAAATCCTGGAGGAGGCCGGCCGGAAGCCGGAACGCCCCACCCCCGCCGGCCTCGTTCCCGTGATCGCCCGCGAGGCGGAGCGGTACCTGGAAAAGGTGCGATTCGACCCCGCGCAGTACGTGCGCCACGCGCTTCTCCTCTGGGAAGACTGGGAGGTGATGGTCATCGGCTGGGAGGCCGGCCAGGTCACGCCCATCCACGACCATCGCGGCGTTCTCGGAGGCATGGCGGTTCTTTCCGGCGCCGTGCTCGAGGAGCGGTTCACGACTCCCGATTCGACGCCGAAACTTTCCGATTCGCGCGTCCGGCCCGAAGGAGATCTCTGCGAGACCGGCCCGACGGTCCTCCACCGGCTGCTCCCGAAGACGCCGCGCGCCGTCACCCTTCACGTGTACCGGCCGCCTCTCCGCACGATGGGCATCTGGGACGAAGCGGGGCTGCGCGAGATCCGCGGCTCGCAGTTCGAGATCGGCGTCGAGGAGTTCGCGGCCCTCTCCCGCTGACCGTCCGTTCTCACACTCGTCGCCCGAGCACGAGGGCAAACGGGGCGCCGTGCTCATCCCGGATCCATGACACCACCCGTTCTCCGGCCGACGGTGACGTCCCCGCGGGGACGATCCGAAACGCGCGGGTCGCCGAGGCGCCGCGCGGGGCAGGCTGGAGGTCCGCGCGACGGACTCGGCGAACGGCGTCCAGTCCCGCGGGCCAGTGCACCAGCCCGGGATCGATCTCGACCCGCCCGTAACCCTCCCACGGGAGCGCCATGCGAGCGAGCAGGTTGTCGTGCCCCTCGAAGCCGTCCAGCACTTCGAGCCGAGGCGCCCAGTCGAGAAACACCGCACGGACGGAGACCGCACCGGAGACGAGCAGAACGCCGACGGCGATGAGCGCCGCGGGCCGGCGGCCTTTCCGGGGAGCCGCGCCGGCGAGCGCCAGAAGCCCCGCGGCCGCGGCGATCGCCGTGACGGTCGTGAGATACGCAAAGCGAAAGCCGTTCGGCTGCATCACGGGACCGGAGGCGACGAACGCCGCGGCGGCAGCGGCGGCATGCGCCAGGAGAAATGCCGAAATCTCCCTCCCCGGAAAGAGAAGCGAACGCCCGAGGGCCACCGCGACGGGAATTCCAATCAGCCAGCCGAGACGCGGCTTCGGCACATCTTGCCAGGGCGAGGGATCGGGGAGCCACCATGGCGCGGCGACCCCGTCGGCGGCTGTTGCAAGCAGGGGCAGAGGCGAGCGCGCCGAGCGAAGCACGCGCAGCATGCTCTGATTCCCGGCGCGGGCGAAGTAAGGGGACTGCCGCCCCTCGCGCAGCAGGAAGAGCGGTGCGGCGACCACCACGAATCCGCAGGCGAGCGCGGCCGTGAGGAGTGCGCGCCTCGAGACGGCAGGTCCGCCCTCGACCGGCCAGAGCGCGAAGAGCACGAGCGCGGCCAGCACGATCCAGGCGGCGAGATAGACGTGGGCGCCGACGCCGAGGATCGCCCCCGCGACGAGAGCGGCCGCGGCGGAACGCCGGCGCTTCGCGTGAAGGAGCGCGAGGGCGGCGGCATCGGCGAGCGGCACGAGAACGATCGCGACGTATCCCCAGCGCGAGAGGATCAGGCTCCACCGCAGGCCGGCAAGAGCGAGCCCCGCGAGAGTCCCTCCCCCGCGAGGGAGGAGGGCGCGCCCGAGCAGCACCGCCGTGAGGCACGACAGGGTCCCCGCGAGGGCAGACAGGAACCGGACGCCGAACGCGGTCGTGCCAAACGCGTGGAGGCAGGCGCGGAACGCCTCGAGGTACAGGACGCCGACGCTGCCGTACGGGCGGGCGACGCCAAAAGGCGCCGGCCGGATCGCGTCCGAGAAGTCTCGCCACGTTCCCGTCAGCGCCAGCGAAGGGTCGATGAGCGTGAGGTCCTCGATCCACAGGGCGAGAGGAACGTTCGAAAGGCGCGCGAACCGCGCGGCCGCGGCCGCGGCCACAGCCGCAATCGCGAGCGCGGCGAGCGCGCTCCCCCGCCAGGGAAGCGGTTCGAGCGGCGATTGCGCGGCGCGCGTACGGCTCCAGCGCAGCATCGCCGCCGCCGCGAGTATCCCCGCCGACGCGGCGACGGCGATCGCGGCCACGGTCAGAACGAGCCGCGGCAGGACCCACGCCGGATCGGGGTCCGACAACAGAAGCGGCCCGATCCGATCAATTGCCCCCGCGGCCGCGACGAGCGACGCCCCGAGGCCCGCGGCGAGCGCGGCCCGCTCCCCCGACGCGAGGCTCATGCCCCGGCGCGCGGCGTCCGCGGCGCCGCGAAGACGAGTCCCCAGTCGCGCCCCCACGCGTCCCGCACCCGCTCGACGACCTTCTCGCCGGCGTGCGCCGCGGAGCGCGGACCCGCGACTCGGAACGCACGCGCCTTCTCCGTCATGGCGGCCGGAGGCGGAGGCGGAGGCGGAACCAGGTCGGCATCGAGACGGTACTTCCGCACGGCTTCGACCGTGATCGGGGAGTGCTCGCTTCCGGCCTCGATGGCCACACGCCCGAAGGACTCCCAGCGCGCGGCCGCTCGGCCGAGCAGCGTGTCCTGCCCGTGAAACGAGTCGAACGTGTCGCGCCGCGCCGGCCATTCGACGAGCGCGTCGCGGGCGCCGAGCGCGCCCGAGACCGCCAGAGCGCCGACGGCCGCGATCGCGATCGCGCGGCGCGCCGCCGGCTTCCGGCGCGAAGCGATCAACAGAATTCCGGAGGCCGCCGCGATCGCCGCGACGTCGGCGAGATAGCCGAAGCGGTACCCGTTCGGAATCCCGGCCTGCCCTCCGACGACCGACGCCGCCAGAGCCGCCACCCCGTGGCTCGCGAAAAACGCGGAAGGATCCTCTCCGGGATGCGCAAGCGCGCGCGCGGCCGCCACGCCGACGGGCACGACGAGCAGCCATCCGAGCCACCGGTATCCGGTAAAGGGATCCGCGCGATACCAGGGGGCGGAAAGCGAGTCCGAGGCGGCCCCGAAGAGAGGCATCGGAGAGCGCGCCCGCCGCATTTCCCGCACGACGTTGTGGTCGGAGGCGCGCGCGAAGTAAGGGGCGACGCGCCCTTCCTTCCAGAGAAAGATCGGCAGCGTGCAGAGCACGAAGGCCGCTGCGAACGCGACCGGCAGGCGGGCGAGTGGCCTCACACGTCCACCTTCGCCCTCGCCCGGAAGAGGCCACAGTGCGAAGAGCACCAGCGCGGCGGCGCCGACCCAGGCGGCCAGGTACACGTGCGCGGCGACGCCGGCGACCGCGCCGCCGGCGGCCGCGAGGCCGGCGCTGCGCCGCCGCCTCGCCAGCACGAGCAGGAGGGCGGCCACGTCCACCATCGGAGCGAGCACGACGCCGTTCCAGCCCCAGCGGGAGTTCACGAGGTTCCATCTCAGAGTCGCGAGCACGATCGCGGCGAGCGCGGCGCCGCCGGAGGGCAGGAGCTCGCGCGCCAAGAGATACACCGCGGCAATGGAGCACACCCCCGCCGCGGCGGCGAGGAACCTCACGCCGAAAATGGTCGTCCCGAATTTTGCGAGCGCGGCCCGGTAGCCTTCGAGGTAGAGGACTCCGACGCTGCCGTACGGTTTTTCGACACCGTAGGGCGCGGGCCGGATCGCATTGGCGAAATCGGCGGGCCGGCCCCGGAGCTCGAGCGCCGGAGAGATCAGCGAGAGGTCGTCGATCCAGAGAGAGGGGGGCAGCCGCTCGAGCGATGCGAATCGAAGGAGCGCTCCGAGGAAGAGCGCGGCGATCGAGAGGCCGGCGAGCGAGCGGCGCGAGAGCGCGAGCGGCTCCGCGGCGCCGGAGGGCACCCGGTCGCGTTTCGCCCACACCCAGAACGCGCCCGCGGCGGCTCCCGCGGCGGCGGCCGATCCCGCGACCGCGAGAAGCCCGAGGAGGAGCCGCGGCGCGGCCCACGAGGGATCGGGGTCGAGGAGGGGCAGGGGACGAAACGCGCGGACGAGGTTGACCGCCGCGACGAAGCCGAAGAGAGCCCCGACGAGAAAAGCGGCCGGGCCGGGCCGCCTCACGCGGACATCGCCGCGGGGCGGGTCACTTCTCGAAAAAGAGGAACAGGTTCACGGCCGTAGGGCCGAGCGAAAAGAAATCCCCGGAACGAAGGGTGGCAGCGCAATCCTCCTCGGTCGTTCCCCCGAGGTCGTCTGGAACCGGGATCGCCTCGCCGTTCAGGTACGTCCCGCACGTCGAGCGCATGTCGACGAGCCGGTACTGCGGCGCGGACGAGACCCGGCGGCGGAACAGCTTCGCGTGGATGCGCGAGACCTCCGCGTTCAAGAACGCGTCGGGTGACGAGACCCGGAACCCGGAAACGGGCATTCCGACCCCGATGAACTCGGGGACCTCGCGTCCGATCAGGAGCTCCTCGAAGTCGAGCTTCACCAGGCCCGCGTTGTACGGACCGAGGCCGAGCAGGTAGTGCCCCTCCGGCAGCCGAAGAAGCGTTTTCTCCAGTCGAGAGGACATCCCCGCCATCCCGTTGTCCACGAAAGACATCACGTCGCGCTGGCGCGATTCCAGCGCTTCCCGGCAGATGGCGGAGTAGAGGTCGTCTTTCATGACGCGCCGGAAAACAGCAAAAGCCGCGCCGGATGGGACGCGCGAGCAGAGCGCTCGGGGGCTGCGGTACGAGGCAGAAGCCTCACGGGGTCATTGTCGCACAGGAGGAGGGTTCACGGTTGCGGTGGAGCGTTGAGGGTTCGGCGTCGAGCCATCCAGCGCCCCTCTGGCCCCTCACGCCACCGTCAGTTGACCGGACCTTCGGTCGTCGCCCGGGGACCCTGTTCCTCCTCCGGCACGTTCTCCATTTCAATCGTCCAGCGCTCGTAGACTTCCGGCGGCAGCTCGGTCAGGAATCGGGACGGCTCGAGGATGACGTCGACGCCGTAGCGGTCGCGCGCCAGCATCGGATACACCAGGTCGACTTCGTTCTTCGCCCGGGTGACCGCGACGTAGAAGAGACGCCGTTCCTCTTCGAGACCCGCTTCGGTGTTCGCGGACCGGTAGCTCGGGAAGCGGCCCTCGGAGAGGCCCATCAAGACGACGCGGCTCCATTCGAGCCCCTTCGCCTGGTGGATCGACGAGAGCACCACGCGATCGTCGTCCGGCTCGCCGGCGACGACGTCCTCGCCCGAGAGCTCGTTGAAGAGCGTGACCTCTTCGAGGAACGCGGGCAGAGACTCGTAGGACTGCGCGAACTGGGCGAACTGCTCGAGGTCGTCCAGACGCGCGTCGCCGTTCGGGAATTTCGCGCGCGCGAAGTCGCGGTAAACGCCGTCGACGACCGCGCGGATCGCCTCTCCCGGAGAGGTACGGAGAGAGGGCGATTCCAGGCGCTCGAGCAGGGAGCGGAACGGCTGCAGCGCGGCAACGGCGCCGCGCGGCAGCTCGATCCCTCCGGTTCCTCCACGCTCGCGAAAGGACGCGAGGGGGTCGGGACGGCTGCCGATCGCCTCCCACACGGCCGAAGCCGCGCGCTCGCCGACGCGCGGGAAGATCTTGAGCGCGCGCTTCCAGGAGAGCTCGTCCTTCGGGTTCACGACGATTCTCAGAAACGCGAGAACGTCCTTGACGTGCCGCTGCTCGAAGAAGCGCATCCCGGAACGGATCTCGTAGGGGATCCCCCGGCGCGTCAGCTCGATCTGGAGCTCGAGCGCCTGGTAGTGCGCGCGGTACAGCACCGCGAGCTCGGACAGCCTGTCTCCCTCGTCGTGCCATTCGAGGAGGCGCTGCGCGACGAACCGGGCCTGGTCGGGGATGTCGGGCAGGGCGATGACGCCGGGGAGCACTCCGCCCTCGCGCACCGCGCGGAGGTCCTTCGGGAACTGCCGCACGTTCCGAGCGATCGACGCGTTGGCGAGCGCGAGGATCTGAGCCGTCGAGCGGTAGTTCGTCGTGAGCCGGAACGTCTTCGCGTCGGGATACCGATCCGGAAATCCGAGAATGTTCTCGAAGGATGCGCCGCGGAAAGAATAGATGGCCTGCGCGTCGTCGCCGACGACCGTCACGTTGCGCCGCACGCGGGCCATTCCGTCGACCAGGTCTCCCTGGAGGCGGTTCGTGTCCTGGTACTCGTCGACGAGAACGTGGTCGTACGACGCCGCGATCTGGGCCGCCGTCTCGGGACTCTCGTCGAGCAGCCTCTTCCAGAGAAGGAGCAAGTCATCGTAGTCGCACGCGTTGCCGAGGCGCTTGCGCTCGCGGTATCGCTGGAAGACTCCTGCGATCTCGCACTCGAGTGCGGAGAAATGGGGAGTGCGTTCCGCGAGCACCTCCGCGAACGGACGGCCCGTATTGATCGTGTTCGAGTACAGGTCGAGCAGCACGTCGCCCTTGGGAAAGCGCCGTTCGACGACCGGAATACCACGGTCGGAGGTGGATGCCTCGAGGAGCTCGCGGGCGTCTTCGGGGTCGAGGATGGTGAAGTTCGGCGCGAGGCCGAGGCGCACGCCGAACCTGCGGAGCAGACGGTTTCCGACGGAGTGAAACGTTCCGCCGAGGAGACGCTTCGTGTCGACCGCGACCAAGGCCTCGACCCGGCGCAGCATCTCCCGGGACGCCCGGTTCGTGAACGTCAGCAGGACGATCCGGGAGGGATCCGTTCCGGATTCGATCAGGCGCGACACCCGGTAAACGAGGGTCCGTGTCTTTCCCGAGCCGGCCCCCGCAATGACCAGGAGCGGACCCCCACCCGCGACGACCACTTCCCTCTGTTCTTCGTTCAACTCGCGGTCGTAGTCGACCCGGTAGTTCCGGACCGGAACGGGCTTTTTGAGGACGTACTTGCGTTCCACCGGGCGAGTGTATTCCCGCGGAACGGACAGTGAGTGTCGCACCGGGAGGGGTGCGGGCCGCATGGCGTCCGCGCGACGGCCGGTAATCATTTCGGCTCTGTCCGCGTTCTAATGGGCGGGCCTGGCACGGATGCCGGGGTCCTCAAGGAGACCGAATCCATGAGCATTCAACAGTTTCGAAGGTCGATCGTGATCCTCGCGGGGGTCGCGGCCCTCTCGGTGGCGGGTCTGTTCGCCGGACGGCTTTCCGCCGACGCCTTCCCCCACCATGGCCGGGAAGGCGGAGTTCCGCGGATGTTCGCGCGGATGGTCCGCTTCCTCGACCTGACCGCCGACCAGCAGGCGCAGATCAAGACGGTTCTGAAAACCCACGCGGCCGAGATCGAGGCGCAGATGGCCGCGAAGCAGGCGGCCCGGCAGGCGCTGCGCCAGGCCGTCCTCGCAACGCCGGTAGACGAGGCAACGATCCGTCAGCGCGCCACGGACGGCGGCAAGGTGGAAGCCGATGGCGCCGTGCTCCTCGCGCGGATCCGGGCGGAAGTCGACCCGATCTTAACGCCCGATCAGCGCACGAAGGTTCAGGCGTTCGGGACCCGGGCGCGCCGCCATCGAGACAACGCCATCCAGTCCTTCGACGACTTCATCAAGAGCGGCTCGTAGGCTCTTGAGCGCCCGCGTCCCGGCGTCTCCGGCTCCGTCTCCATCCGCGATTGCCCGCCGGGCCGATGAAGCGGCCCTGGTCGACCGGGCGCGGCTCGGAGATGAGGACGCGTTCGCCGAGCTGATCCGGCTCGGCGCCCCCGCGGCCCTGGGCGCGGCGCGCCGGATCACGCGCGACGCCGCGCTGGCACAGGACGCGGTCCAGGAGGCTTTTCTCCGCGCGTACCGGGCGCTCGGCGATTATCGCCAGGAGTCGTCGTTCGTCGCGTGGGTGCGGAAGATCGCCGTCCGCACCGCGATCGACCTGGTGCGCCGGCGCCGGCCGGAGGACCCGTTGCCCGAGGGCTCGCTCGCCGGGGCGTCCGAAGAAAAGCGCCAGGAAGACGCGGACCTGCTTCGCGTCGCGCTCTCGACGCTCTCGGTGCTCGACCGCGAGATTCTTCTGGCGCGCGAAGTCGAGGGAGCGGGCGACGCCGAAGTCGCGCGGAGATTCGAGATGACGGTGACCGGGGTCCGGGTCAGGATGCACCGGGCGCGCAAGAAGCTCCGCGCCCGCTTTCTGGAGGGAATTTCATGAACGAACTCACGGACTGTTCCGGCGTGGGGAAGGCTCTCCACGAGGGGAAACTGACGCCGCGGCAAGAGTCGCATCTCTTCCTCTGCCGGTCGTGCCGCGGGGAGGCGAGGCTGGCCGCCGCCCTGAAGGCGACGCCTTCGCCCCGCGACCTCGAGACGGCCGTCCCGATCGACGAGAGTTTCGTGCAGGGCGTGCTGCGCCGAGTCCACCGGGACCGGGACCGGCGGGTCCGCGCGCGGCTCGGTTTCGCCGCCGCCGCGACGCTCCTGTTTTTTTTCGCGGCCGGAGTGAGCCAGAGAGAGAGCGATCCGTTCGCCGACGAGGGCGACGAGTCGTATGCGCAGGTCCTGACGCCGGCGAGCGACTCGGTCCTGCCGGATTGAGGACGGGTCGAGCGCTCGCCCACGAGTGTTGAGAGTGAGCGTAACGGGTTGGAGAGTCGACCGAGCGAGGCGTCCGAAGTTACAAAATGCGCCTCCGCTGACGTAACCCTCCTCTCCCCGCTCGGACCGCTCGCCCTTCGCCCTTCGTCAACCCCCTCACCCGCCGACCCCTCACGCCCGGGGCTCAAGGAACTAGACTCCCCGGGTGCCCCTCAAGCTCACGACCGCCGGTGAATCGCATGGCCCCCGGCTGACCGCCGTTCTGGAAGGGATTCCGGCGGGGCTGGCGATCGACCGGACGTCCGTCGGGCTCGACCTCGCGCGCCGCCAGCACGGCTACGGGCGCGGCGGGCGCATGAAGATCGAAAAAGACGAAGCGGTGTTCGAAGGCGGCGTGCGCGGCGGCGTGACGCTCGGATCTCCCATCGCGATCGGGATCGCCAACCGCGATCATGCGACCTGGTCTAACGTGATGGGCGCGTTCGACGTGGACCCGGAGGCCGCTCGGGAACGGCAGCTCACCCGGCCGCGTCCCGGGCATGCGGATCTCGCCGGCGGCATGAAGTTCGGAGCCCGCGATCTTCGGGACGTGCTCGAGCGCGCCTCGGCCCGCGAGTCGGCGGGTCGCGTCGCGGCAGGCGCCGTGTGCCGGCTTCTGCTGCGCGCGTGCGGAATCGAGATTGCGAGCGGGGTGCTCTCGGTTGGTTCCGTCGAAGACGCCGTTTCGCCGCGCAGCTTCGCGACGGCCGCCGCGGCGCACGACGATTCTCCGCTGCGCGCGACCGATCCTTCGCTGGAGCCGCGCATGGTCGAAGCGATCGACGCCGCGAAACGGGAGGGCGAGACCCTCGGCGGCTCGATTCTCGTCGCGGCCTCCGGTGTCCCGGCGGGGCTCGGCTCCTACGTCTCCTGGGACCGGAAGCTCGACGGCCGCATCGCGCAGGCGCTGCTTTCGGTTCCCGCCGTCAAAGCGATCGAATTCGGAAGCGCGATCGCGGCGTCGCGCGGGCCGGGGTCTCGTGCCCACGACGAGATCGAGCGCGGGCCCGACGGGCAGCTCCGCCGGCGCTCGAACCGAGCCGGCGGCCTCGAGGCGGGCGTCACGAACGGCGAGGAGATCGTCGCGGTCCTCTTCATGAAGCCGATCTCCACGCTCGCGCGGGGGCTCGCGTCGGTGGACCTCCTGACGGGAGAGCCCGCGCGGTCCGCCTACGAGCGCAGCGACGTCACGGCGGTGCCCGCCTGCGGCGTGATCGCCGAGGCGATGCTCGCGTTCGTTCTCGCGGACGCGCTGCTCGAGGTCACGGGCGGAGACCGGATGCAAGACGTGCTGGAACGCCTCTCGCGCCACCGCGAGCGAACCGCCGCCTACGGAAGCGCGTAACTCTCGAGCCTGAAAGGCGAAGCGCGAAGCGGGAGGGGAGACAGGCAGAGACGTCGTCCCAGGCCGCTGCCTAGTTGACCGCGGAGTACCGCGGCCGTCTCGCTCCCGATGGTCGCTCGGCTCGCCCTTCGCCTTTGGCCTTCTTCTTCCGGCTCGTGAGTCTCAGAGGCGATGCCGCCTGGCCTTTCGGGCGGGCTCGCGACGCGGGGCGGCCGCGCTCTCCGCCGCCACCCCCAGGCCCGGAAGCGCGACAACGGGACCCGGAGCCCAGGTGGATGCCATCTGCGCGAGCGACCAGCGCCGCGCTTCCAGAGGCCGGTCGAGGACCGCAAACAGCGGGTCGGTCGGGCGCAACCCCTCGCCATCGCGCCGCCAATATTCATATCGGAGTCGTGTAGACGCCGCCCACCCGGAGCTGCCCACGGTCCCGAGCGCGGCGCCGCGCGAGACCCTCTGTCCCCTTCGCACGTCGATGCGCGAGAGATGGCCGAAGATCGTCGCCCCCCGCGCGCCGTGCGAGAGGACGACGACGTTGCCGAGCTGCCACAGTCCGCCGATCCCCTGCCGGATCGTGCCCGCAAACGCGACGACCCCGCTCCCCGGCGCGACGACCGATGTCCCCGCCGCAGCGGCGATCTCGACGCCCGAAAGGAACTCGTCCTCGCCGGTCCACGGAGAGCGGCGCGGTCCGAAGTACGCGGCCGGCTCGAAGGGGGCTCCTCCAAGGGGCACGATCGCGGGCACGTCCCGAGACAACGACGGATCCGCCGCCTCGCGGGCGGACAGAACAGCGCAGCCCCGCTCGAGCGCGCGAAGGTAAGAGGCCAGCCGGTCGGCGACCCGCTCCGGGCTGTCGTCAGCGTCCGCCAGCAGCGGATGCTCCGGCGCGAGGACCCGCGGCCATCCCGACGCCGGGACCTCATAGAGAAACGCGATGCGGTTTAAGAGATCGGCGCGGGACCGGGCCTCCCGGCGCAGATCCGACGCGAGCGTCCGCACGGATTGTTCTTCGCCGCGAAGCCCGCGGGACCGCGCGAGCGCCTCCTCGCGTCCGTTGCCGCGCTCGACCCGAAGAGCGACGGCGGGAACCGTGAACCAGAGCGACATCGCGAGCAGGGCGAGCGCACCGACCGCGGCGACCGTCAGGCGCTCGGCGGACGCTGGAATCGACAGGGTGCGGACGGTCCCGCGGCTCGATCCGGGGTGAAACTGGATCTGCACTCAGGGCCCCCCGGGAGTGTCCGCGGAAGAAGTGCTGAGAAGGCCGAGGGACCGCCGGTCGGAGGACAGGCCCATTCGTTTCGGCACGAAACTGCGGTCGAGAGAGAACACCACCGCCGCGGGCGAGGCGCCCGCCGTCATTCGAATCCCCGTCGCCTGCCCCGGGGCGAGGACCCGGGAAACCATGGGAACGGGCGACCGCGCCTCGAACGCAACCGGCTGGCCCGACGGCCCGAAGTTGGCGAGCCCCAGCCGCAGCGTCTGCCGCGATGGGATCCAGACCGCGAACCGCCGCTTCGTCCACCGGAACACTCCGCCCGGACCGGATTCGAGAGGATGGAAGCCGATGCGCGGCTCGTGTCGGAATGCCTCCTCGGCCGTCGCGGTCGCGGCAAGAGCGAGGATCACCGCGGCCGCGTAGACCACGGCGGCGGCGGTCGCGGACCTCCGGAACCACGCCTGCTCGCGCGCTTCCGACGGGGGGGCTGAGCACGCGGCGAGGAGAAAGAACAACAGGGCGACGTCCGGAGCGAACCAGTGGGACCCGGCGGAGAGCGCCACGAGGAAGACGATGACCGAGATCCCCGCGGCGGCGGTCCGGGGGTCCGCGTCGGGGCCCCGCGCGTGCCGCCCCGCCTGCGCGGCAAGCGCGAGGGCGGCGCAGGCCGTCACGAGAAACCCGACCGCCCCCGTTTCGGCGAGCGCCTGCACGTAACCGCTTCCCGGGTTGTCACGCGAGGGAAGCGAGCGGCCTTCCTCCCGCAGAAGATCCGGGAGCTCCCACGAGAACGCTCCCATGCCCGCCCCTTCGACCGGGTGCCGCAGGAAGAGGCGCGTCGCGGCGCGCCAGAGAAGCGGCCTCGCCGAGACGCGATACTCGAGCGGAAGCGCGGGATCGAACGTCTGCGCCAGACGCGCCCCTGCGCTTCCCGGCCCGGTCCGCAACGCGATCGCCACCCCGGCAGCGGCGAGCACGACCAGGGCGGCCGCGGCGGCGGCGCGCGCCCGGCCGCGGAACGCCGGCAGGAAGAGGATGAGCGCGAGGCTTCCCGCGGCAACGGCGAGGCCACTGCGAGATCCCGAAAGAAGGAGCCCGGCCGCGAGGAGGAGAGAGACGACGATCGCCCACGCGACGCTCCCCCGCCCCCGCCCCGGCCTCTCGGGACTCGCGGTCGCCATCGCCGCGAGCAGACCGAGCGCGCAGAGAAGTCCGAGCGAGTTCGGATCGACGGCTCCGCCTTCGAGCCGGCCGGTCATCTTCCAGTAGGCGCCGCCGCGCGAGGGAATTGCGTTGAGCCTCTGAAGCACGGCCGCGAGCGCCGAGAGCGCCGTCCCCGCGATAGAGGCGGTGAGCGCGCGCCGCCGGACGGTCTCTCCGGCGCGACGGAGCAGGAAATAGAAACCGGCACCTCCGGCGAGCGCGGCGAACGCGAAGAGGGTCTCCTTCAACGCGGCGCCATCGGACAGGCCCGTGTCGTTGACCGCGCGCCCGGTCAGGCGGCGCACCGCGGCTCACACGGTCACGGCGCGGCCCGCGGCGAGAACCGTCGCGAGGCACCAGATCACGAGAAGGGTCTTCACCGCCCGGTCCGCACGCGCCGGACGCGGAGCGCTCTCGAAATCGTAGATGAACCGGAAGCTCCATCCGGCCGCGAGCCCGCAAAGCAGGACCCCGGGCCAGGTGACGGGATCCGCGCCGCCGGCCGCGCGCGCTAAGAGCCCCGCCCACGGAAAGATGAAACAGAAGAGCGCGATCCCTCGCCCGGGCGACACCGCCGCGCAAAGCGCGATGACGACCGAAAAACCCAGAACCGGGAGCCGGTCGGCCGCTCCCGGAGGAAATCCCGCAGTCAGAAGCAGCGCCCCCGCCGCGAGCGAGAAAAAAAAGAGCAGCACCCGGACCGGAGTGCCGGGAGAGCGCGAGGGGAAGCCGGCGGTGTTCAGGATTTCCACGGAATTCTAGATGGCCTCAATGTCGAAGTATGCGTGATCCACCGGCGCGAGTCCGGTGCCACCACCCGGAAGACCGGCGCCCACCATGGCGCCGCCGCGGATCCGGCGCAGCCAGGACGACAGATCGCAACACTGCCTGCCGACCCATCCCCGGCCCACTCCCCGAGCGCCGGGAGAGGGGCGGCGCGCTCTCACCACGCTGGTGGCTAAGCTCGCCCCGAGAGGAGTCTCCCGACCAGAGGGAGGGAGGAGCCTCTCGGGGCGGGAGCGAGAGCGAACGAAGGGATCAGGCGGGCGGTGGAGGCCGCATCCGGCCGACCCGCCCGCCGGTGCCTTCGCCGCGCACGGCGAAGGCAGATCCCGTAGAGAGCGGCAGCGACGGTTTACCCGCGATGGTATTCCTGCAGCGACGCCACTCCCGTTCGCTCCTCCTGCAGCGCCCGGATCCCTTCGACCGCGGCCGCGGACGCGGACAGCGTAGTCAGGCACGGGATCCCGAGCGCCAGCGCGGCGGCACGGATCGCGGCCTCGTCGTAGTGCGACGCGCCGCCGAGCGGCGTGTTGATGACGAGTTGAATTTTTCCGGCGCGCATCTCTTCGACCGCATTCGGATGCCCCTCGTTCACCTTGAAGACGCGTTCCGCGGGAATCCCGGCGGCCGCGAGGGCCGCGGCGGTGCCTTCGGTCGCGCAGAGCGTGAACTTTAAGTCCGCGAGCTCGCGCGCGATCGGTAGCAACGATGCCTTGTCATACGGATTGACGGTCAAAAACGCCCGGCCTTCGGTCGGCAGACGGGTTCCGATCGCGGCATACGCTTTCGCGAAGGCGTCGCCGAAGCGGGGAGAGATGGCCATGACCTCGCCGGTCGATTTCATCTCCGGCCCGAGAAGCGTGTCCTCGCCCGGGAATTTTTTGAACGGGAACACGGGCGCCTTGATGAAAAAATCGACCGGGTCGCGCTCTTCCGGCAGACCCAGCGATTCCAGGGAGCGGCCCGCCGCGAGAAGCGCCGCCGCGCGCGCCATCGGAACGCCGATCGCTTTGGAGACGAAAGGAACCGTCCGAGAAGCGCGCGGGTTGACCTCGAGCACGTAGAGAGTCTTTCCCTGCGTTGCGAACTGGATGTTCATGAGCCCCTTCACCTGGAGGGCGACCGCGAGGCGCCGGGTCGCGTCGCGGATTTCCGCGAGCTGTTCTTGACCGACTTTCCACGCCGGGAGAACCGAGAACGAGTCGCCGGAGTGGATGCCGGCCTCCTCGATGTGCTGCTGGATGCCGCCGATCCACGTGTCCTTGCCGTCCGACAGCGCGTCCACGTCGTATTCGAACGCGTCATCCAGGAACCTGTCGATCAGGACCGGGTGATCCGGAGAGCTCTCGCGCGCGGTCTCCATGTAGCGGGTCAGGTGCGCGTCGTCGAAGACGACCGCCATCGCGCGGCCGCCGAGGACGTACGAAGGCCGCACCATGAGCGGATAGCCGATAAGGCGTGCCGCCTCGAGCGCTTCCTCCCCCGTCCGGGCCTCGGCGTGCTCCGGCGCGCGAAGACCGAGCTCTCCCAGGAGCTTTCCGAAGCGTCCCCGGTCCTCCGCCAGATCGATCGACTCCGGCGACGTTCCCATGATCGGGTACCCGGCGGCTTCGAGCGCGCGCGCGAGCTTCAGGGGCGTCTGCCCGCCGAACTGTACGAGGACTCCGTCCGGCTTCTCGTTGTCCAGAACCGCCGAGACGTCTTCGAAGGTCAGCGGCTCGAAATACAGCCGGTCCGACGTGTCGTAATCGGTAGAGACCGTCTCCGGATTGCAGTTGATCATCACCGTCTCGAATCCCGCGTCGGAAAGCGCATAGCACGCGTGCACGCAGCAGTAGTCGAACTCGATGCCCTGTCCGATCCGGTTGGGACCCCCGCCGAGTACGACGATCTTCGGCCGGTCGGTGCGGATCGACTCGTTCTCCTCCTCGTACGTGGAATAGAAGTACGGCGTCTCGGCCTCGAACTCGGCCGCACAGGTGTCGATCGTCTTGTAAACGGGGAGAACCGCGTGCAGCCGGCGCGCTTCGCGCATCTCGCCTTCGCCGCATCCGAGGGCGCGGGCCATGGACCGATCGGAAAGCCCGAGGCGTTTCGCATGGAGGAGATCGTGCCGCTTCAGTTCCGAGACCCGGCGGCCGCGGAGGCCCTCCTCCTCTTCCACCATCCGCCTCACGGCGTCGAGGAACCAGGGGTCGATCCGGGTGTGCTCCGCGATTTCCTCGAGGCTCATCCCCGAGAGGAAAGCGCGCCGCAGATGGAAGATCCGCTCCCAGGTCGGAACCTTGAGCGCGGCGAGAAGCTCCTCCCGCGGGAGCGGACCTCTTCCGTCGTCGAGGCCGTCGCGCCCGATCTCGAGCGAACGGATCGCCTTTCCCATCGCCTCGGCAAACGTCCGCCCGATTGCCATCGCCTCTCCTACCGACTTCATCTGGATCGAAAGGCGCGGATCGGCGCGCGGAAACTTCTCGAACGCCCACCTCGGGATCTTCACCACCACGTAGTCGAGCGACGGTTCGAAGCACGCCGGTGTTTTCTTCGTGATGTCGTTCGGAATCTCGTCCAGGCGATAGCCGACCGCGAGGAGCGCGGCGATCTTCGCGATTGGGAATCCGGTCGCCTTCGAGGCGAGCGCGGAGGAACGGGAGACGCGGGGGTTCATCTCGATGACAACGCGCCGGCCCGAGACAGGGTCCACCGCGAACTGGATGTTGGATCCTCCTGTGTCGACGCCGATCTTGCGGATGATGGCCTTCGCCTCGTCGCGCATCTCCTGGTACTGGCGGTCTGAGAGCGTCATCTGGGGGGCGACGGTGATCGAGTCTCCCGTGTGAACGCCCATCGCGTCGAAGTTTTCGATCGAGCAGATGATGATCACGTTGTCGGCGGTGTCGCGCATCACCTCGAGCTCGAACTCCTTCCAGCCCTCGACGGACTCTTCGATCAGGACTTCGTGGACGGGTGACTCGGAGAGCCCGAACGCGATGTTGGCGTCGAACTCCTCCGGCGTGCGCGCCCATCCGCCGCCCGATCCTCCCAGGGTGAACGAGGGCCGGATCACCACGGGAAGGCCGATCCGGCGCACGATCTCCTCGGCTTCCTCGCGGTTGCGGGCGGTCCCGGAGCGCGGCACCTGCGCCCCGATCTCGATCATCGCCTGCTTGAAGAGCTCGCGGTCCTCCGCCAGCCGGACGGCGTGCTCGTTCGCGCCGATCAGCTTCACGCTCCATTTGTCGAGGATGCCGCGGTCAGAAAGCGCCAGCGCGAGGTTCAACGCGGTCTGGCCGCCGACGGTCGGCAGAATCGCGTCAGGGCGCTCCTTCTCGACGATCCGCTCGAGGTACTCGGGGGTCAGCGGCTCGACGTACGTGGCGTCCGCGATCTCGGGGTCCGTCATGATCGTCGCGGGGTTCGAGTTGACCAGGATGACCCGGTATCCCTCTTTCCGCAATGCGCGGACCGCCTGCGTCCCCGAGTAATCGAACTCGCTCGCCTGCCCGATGACGATGGGCCCGGAACCGATGACGAGGATCGACTGAAGGTCGGTCCGTCTCGGCATCAGCGCAGGCCCGGGCCGGCGCGGTCGGGAAATGAATTCATCAGGCGGGCGCGAAGTCTATCAGGACGGAGCGCGAACACAGCGCGGCTCCAGGCGTTCCGCCTGCTCGCAATCAGACCGCGAACACCCTGGCGGCTCCAGGCGGAGGGCCGCCGTCCGATGCGGCCGTTCCGCCTGCTTGCAGATCAGACCGCAATTGCCAGGAACCCGGATTGTGAGAAGCGGGCCCCTCTAGCCCCTCTCGGCAACCGGGGAGCCCCTCCGACGGCAGCGTTCAGTTCCGCCCGGTGTTCTCCCTCACCCGCCGGCTGCCCGGCCGGGTCGAGATCGGCGGCGCGATGGTCCGTTCGGCGCCGCAAGTGCCGCGGAGAATCGTACCCGCCTGGCCGACAGCGAAGATCTGTCCCGAAAGAGCGCGGATCCGGTAGAGATCGTTCGTCGTCTGCGAGGGCACCGACGCCCAGCTGACACCGTTCGGGCTTTCCAGACGGAGACCGCCCTGACCGACCGCGACGAAGCGCGAACCCGTCCACGCGACACCCGCGATCGCGCTGTCGATTCCGAGCGCCCGCTCGTCCCATCGGATCCCGTCGGCGCTCGTCAGGACCGCTCCCTGGTCGCCGACGGCGACGAAGGTCGAGCCGTTCCAGGCGACATCTGAAAGCGACCCGCCGGTCTTGGAAAATCGCACCGTCCAGTGGATCGCGTCGGGGCTGGTCGAGATCACCCGCGCGACGCCGCCGCCTACGCCGACGTACTGTTTGCCGTCGTACGCCACCGCGAAAAAGCCGCCGTCGGCCGGTCCGCCCGCACTCCAGGTCAGGCCGTCCGGGCTCGTCTCCGTGGTCCCGCCGTAGCCGACCGCGATGAATTGCGACCCGTTCCAGAGAACGTCCGTGAACGTGTCATTGCGCGCCGGAGCCACCGCCGTCCACGTCACCCCGTCGTCGCTCGCGAGGATCGTGCTCTTGTCTCCGACCGCCACCCACCGGGTCCCGTTGGCGGCGACGCCGTACAGATGCTTTTCGGTGTTCTTTCCCCGGGGGGTCCAGGTCACGCCGTCCGCGCTCGTCAAAATCGTCGTGAAGATGCCGACCGCGACGTACTGCTTTCCGTCCGATGCGATCGACGAGAGGGCGTTGTTGCGATAGCCGCCGCCGACGGGCGTCCATGCCGCGCCGTCGCGGCTCGTCAGGATCGTGCCGCGCGCCCCGACGGCGACGAGCGTCGAGCCGTCGGTCGCGATGGCGGCGAGATCGCTGATCGTCGGAGAGGGAGCGTGAGTCCAGCGCGCGCCGTCGGCGCTCGAGAAGACCGTGCCGGCCTCTCCCACGGCGACGAAGCCGGACCCCGTCCACTGGATCGACTGCATCGGATATGCGAGTCCCTGTGAGTCGCTCGACCAGTTCATGCCATCGGAGCTGCGCAGGACGCTCGCCGACGCCATGAACCCGTTCGAGCCGATGACGAACTGCGCGCCGTTCCAGGCGACCGATGTGAGCATGTCGCGGGTGTCGAAGTTGGCCCCCGTCCACGTGGCGCCGTCGGCGCTGACGAGAAGCGCGCCGATGTCACCCACGGCGACGAAACGGGACCCGCTCCACGCGACGTCGCGCAGCGTCTGAGAAATCCCGGAAATGCGCGGGGTCCACGCGGCGCCGTCGGGGCTCGTCGTGACCGCGCCTCCGTCGCCCACCGCGACGAACTGCGATCCGCTCCAGACGATTCGCCGCAGGGTTTGCGCGGTGCCGACTCCGTGAGCCGTCCACGTAATTCCATCCGGGCTCGAAAACGCCGTTGCGCCGGCGCCGACCGCCAGGAACTGGGACCCGTTCCACGAGACTGCCTCGAGGTCCGCGCGCGAATTGGAGATCCGGGGCGTCCACGCGGAGCCGTCCGGACTGGTCAGCACCGTCCCGGCCGCGCCGACCGCGACGAACGTCCCCTTCCCGAACGCAACCCCCGCGAGGCGGTTGCCCTGCGGCGTCGGATTGCGCCACTCGAAGTCTCCGCACTGCGCGGCCGCGGGCAGCGCAACCGCGAGCGTCAACGAAGCGGCGAGGAACGTTCTCGTCAGGGTTCCGGGCATGAGAGGCCTCCGATCTGATGCTCGAGTATAGGCCGCCAGCGGGGCGAGAAGGCAGATCTGCTCCCTCTCCCCGCGAGCCGGGGTCCGGGGGGAGGACGCCCCCCTTTATTCCTCGGGCGGGTCGTCGTCGCGGTGGGCGGGCTTCAAGCGAGCCAGGGCGCGCACACGGGTCCAGAGGTCGGAGCGCGAATGCGTCGTGGCCGTGCCGAAACCGAATGCCGCAGCAACTCGTGCCGCGACGGCGTCCGGGTTTTCTCGGAGAAGGGCTGCCATCCTCCGATCCGCCGCCCCGCCGCTGCGGGCCTGGTAGCCTCGGCCGAAGGAGCAAGCGAGCGAGACGATCGCGAGAACCTTCGCCTCGTCCGAAGCGTCGGGGTTGCGCCTGGCGTACCGGACGAGCCATGCGGCGAGATCGTTCTCGACCGCGTCCGCCGTTTCGGGCGCGACCCGGTACTCGTCGAGCACAGCCCGGACGGGCCCCAGCGCGCGGCGGAACACCTCGCTCACACGTACGCCCGGAGCCTCGTCCCCCGGGAGTCCCCGGTTCCCCCGGCTCTTATGCGTCATCGCCGATCCCGCGGCTGCGCAATGAATTGTGCTTCGATGCGGAAGATCTTACTCCTGTTGGAGTTAAAACGCTCATCTCCCTTGGGGCGGGTTGTCGGCGTCACTCGTACCGGAGCGCCTCCGCGATGTCGATCCGGGACGCGCGCCGCGCGGGAAGCCACGACGCGACGAGGATCGCGACCGCCGCAAAGCCGACGATCGCGAGAAGGTCGATCCCGCGCACGAGGAACGGGATGAAAGAGACGAAGTAGATCTCCGCGACGCCCGGGGGAAAGGACAGCAGCCGGAACGTGGTCGCCGCCCAGCAGATGAGCGCCCCGAACACGATCCCCGCGATGACGCCGCTGCCGCCGAGAAGCGCTCCGAGCCAGACGAAGACGCGCGAGAAGAACCGCGGCTCGGCGCCGAGCGTCGAGAGCACCCCGATGTCCCGCTTCTTCTCCTGGACCGTCATCACGAGCGTCGCGACCACGTTGAAGGTCGAGACCGCCACGATCAGGCCGATCACGAGCAAAAGCGTCGTCTGCTGGAGCGCGAGGGCCGAGAACAGCCCGCCGTTCATTGAACGCCAGTCGGTGACCGAGAACCCGCGACCCGCGGCCTTCTCGATCGCACGCGCGGCGAGGTCGACGTCGGCCGAACGCGTGAGCCGCACCTCGATGACGTCCGCCGGCGAGTCGAGGCGGCAGAGTGCGCGCAGAACCCCGCGGTCGAGAAAGACCCACTCGGAATCGTACTCGGCGAAGTTCGTCCGAAAAATGCGCGCGACGCGGAACTGTCCGAACCGCGGCGAGAGGCGTCCGGTCTCGCGCGCGCGGTCCGGCACGCCGAGCGTAATGGCGTCTCCCGCTCGGACGTCCAGCCGCCGGGCGAGCTCCGTCCCGATCGCAATTCCGGGCAGCACGCCCGCGCCGCCCGGCGTCAGGATCCGCTCGGCGTTCGGCAGATAAGCGTCGATCTCGGAGACGGCCCGCTCCCGCGCGGGGTCTACGCCCTTCAACACGGCGTCGGCGCCGTCCGGCGTCGCGGCCGAAGAGGCCACGCCCGCCTGATAGATCACCGGAGCGACCGCGCGCACGCCAAAGATCCGCGCGATCCGGCGTTCGGCGGCCTCGGTGTCCGGGTAGCCGCCCGATGGGAGGACCAGCGGAAAAACGACGACCTCCGCGTTCGACCCGATCAGCTTCTCGCGGATCTCGGTGCGGTATCCGGATAGGAGACCCATCGCGACGACCAGCGCCGCCACCCCGAGCGCGATGCCCGCGATCGACAGCAGCGACACGGATGAGACGAGCCGGGAAGGGCGGGCGCGCAGGTACGCGAGCGCGACCTCGAGCTCGAGCGGCATCAGGGCCTCGAGGACGTCGTCCCGGCCGGCTCGCGGGCGGAGGCCTTAGCGTCCCGCATCGAGCGGACGAATTCCTCGAACAGGCCGTGGGAGTCGCGCGGGCCGGGCGCCGACTCGGGATGAAATTGCGCTGCCAGGATCGGAAGGACGGCGTGCCGGAAACCCTCGAGCGTGCCGTCGTTCAGGTTCCGGTGTGTCGGGATGATCTCCGGCGGCAGGCGCTCAGGATCGACCGCGAATCCATGATTCTGCGAGGTGATTGCAACGGCTCCCGTCGCGATGTCCGCGACGGGATGGTTCGCGCCGCGATGGCCGAATTTCAGCTTGAAGGTTTCTCCCCCGAGCGCGAGCCCGAGCAGCTGATGGCCGAGGCAGATGCCGAAGATCGGACGCTTCGGGATCAGCTTCTCGATCTGCCGGATCGGACCGGAGAGGGCGGACGGGTCGCCCGGGCCGTTCGACAGGAAGATCCCGTCGGTATTTTCAGCGAGGATCGCCTCCGCTGTCGAGGAGGCGGGAAAGACCGTCACGCGGCAGTGCGCCGCGTTCAAGAGCCGGACGATATTCGTCTTCATCCCGTAGTCGATCGCCGCGACGTGGAAAGACTCGGCGCCGGCTGCGGGGAATACGGACCGGACCTGTGGAGAGACGCGGAGCGCCAGGTCGCTGCCGATCATTCCCGGCGACTCGAGCACCTTCAACCGCAGCTCCTCGGGATCATCGATCTCGGTCGAGATGCCGGCGCGCATCGCGCCTTCCGTGCGGATCCGCCGCACGAGCGCCCGCGTGTCGAGCCCGTGGAGCCCCAGAACACCCGCCTCCGCGAGGTAGTCCGCGAGGCTCCGCTCCCCGCCCGTTCCGCTCCACCGGACGGGAAAGTCCCGGGCGATGAAGCCCGAAACGTGCACGCGTCCGGACTCGGCCTCGTCCTCGCGGACGCCGTAATTCCCGATGTGCGCCGCGGTCATCACCACGATCTGAGCGGAGTACGACGGATCGGTCAGGACCTCCTGGTATCCGCTCATCGCCGTGTTGAAGACGATCTCTCCGAAATACGTGCCGGGGCGGCCGATCGCCTCCCCGCGCCAGGCGCTGCCATCCTCGAGAACGAGAAGGCCGTTCACGCCGTGCGGCCGACGACCGGCGCGAGCAGGCGCACTTCCCGGACGAGCTCGGCAAACATGTCCGGAAGCAGCGCCTGCGGCCCGTCGGAAAGCGCGGACTCGGGATGCGCGTGCACCTCGATTAAGAGACCGTCCGCACCGCACGCGACCGCCGCACGCGAGAGAGGAAGGACCTTCGCCCGCTTTCCCGTCCCGTGCGACGGATCCACCAGGATCGGTAAGTGCGAGATGCGCCGGACGTACGGGATCGCGGCAAGATCGAGCGTGTTCCGCGTGTGGTCGGCGAAGGTGCGGACGCCGCGCTCGCAGAGCATCACCTCGTAGTTGCCTTCCGCGAGCAGGTACTCGGCGGAGAGCAGCAGCTCCTCGATCGTGGCCGACATCCCGCGCTTTAAGAGCACGGGTTTGCGCATCTGGCCGACTTTGCGGAGCAGCGAGAAGTTCTGCATGTTGCGCGCGCCGATCTGGAGGCAGTCCGCGTATTCGGCGACCATCTCCGCGGTCTCGGTGTCGAGCACCTCGGTCACGATCGGCAGACCGGTTTCGTCTCGCACCTTCGCGAGAATCTTCAGGCCCTCGAGGCCCAGACCCTGAAACGAATAGGGCGAGGTGCGCGGCTTGAACGCTCCGCCGCGGTACAGGTTCGCTCCGGCGGCTTTGACGAGGTGGCCGATCTCGAGCGCCTGCTTCTCGGACTCCACCGCGCACGGGCCCGCGACCATGGCGAGGTGAGGCCCGCCGACGAGCACGCCACGGATCGAGACGACCGTATCCTCGCGCTTGGACTCGCGGGAGACGAGCTTGTACGGAGCCGACACGGGGATGACTTCCGCGACCCCGGGGAGGTTCTCGAAAGCGCCGGCTTCGACGGTGCCGCGGTTTCCCGTGATCCCGATCGCGGTGCGCTGCGAACCGGGGATCGGATGCGCCGCGAGACCGAGCCCTTGCACGGTTTCGACCACGCGTCGCACGTCTTCCGGGCTGGCCGCCGCGTCCATGACGATGAGCATCGGGGTGCTATCATCATGGCGCTGATCCACCGTGTCAAACCTCGTCGAAAGGCAGCCGGAATGAGACGGATCGTTCTTTCACCGCTCCCGCCGCGACGGGTGTTCGTCGCGCTCTTCGCGCTTGCCGCGTTTTTGATCACCTCGCCGCTTCTTGCCTACAACGTGAAGCTGAAGGACGGGTCGATCATCTTCGCGCGCACGAAGTACGAGGTGAAAGGGAAGAAGGCGATTATCACGCTCCAGAACGGCACCGTCACGAGCTACGACCTCTCGCAGATCGACATCCCGGGAACCGACCAGTACAACAAGGACAACCCGGGCAACGTCCTCGTGATCGACAACACTGGCGACAGCCAGCTCGCCGTCCCGCTCCCGACGCCGAACCCGACGGTCAGCCTGCAGGACGTGATCCGGAAGAAGAAGGTTTCTCTCGACACCCGCAGCGGCCGCAATACGGCGGCGGAGAATGCCGCGGCTGCCTCGATGCAGGTCGAAGCATCCGTGGATCAGGCGTTCCGGAAGGTGCTCGACGGCGCGGGGATCTCCCAGTACCGGCTTTCCGCGTCTCACGGAAAGATCCGGTTTCTGGCGACCGCGAACAATGAAGAGACGGTTTTCAACACGATCTCCGCGACGGCAAGGGCCATTGCCGACCTCGCCGCGAGAGGGCGCGAGATCTCGGCGGAGATCGTCCTGACGACCTCGGGCGGCGAATCCGGCGGGACGTTCGAGATGACTGCCGACCAGGCTCGGCTGATCGTCAACGGCACGGTCACGGTCGCCGACTATTTTCTGAAAAACGTCGTCCTCTGATCCGGGCGCCGATGCGCGCCGAAACCGCCGCACGGACCCCGGAGAGTCAAAGAAACGCGTCGGTTCTCGATCGAGGAGGCGACATGGCTCAGGCCAATCCCCAGAACTATAAGAACCATCGGCGGTTCATCCCGATTTATCACATCGTCGCGTTCGGGATTCTGCTGATCAACTTCATTTATTCGCTCGTGAGGCTCGTCCGCACACCGTCCTGGGAAGCCGGGCTGTCTCTCGCGGTCGCGTTCGCTCTCCTCTGCGTCTTTTTCTTCTCGAGGACGTTCGCCCTGGCCGTACAGGACCGCGTGATCCGGCTCGAGATGCGGCAGCGGCTCGCCGCGATCCTCCCCCCGGACCTCCGGGTCCGCTTCGAGGAATTGAACCGCGACCAGTTGATCGCACTGCGCTTTGCCGGAGACGCGGAGATGCCGGACCTGGTCCGCGAGGTCCTGACCAACAAGATCGTCAACCGCGACGAGATCAAGAAGAGGATCAAGGACTGGCAGGCAGATTACCTTCGCTGCTGAGTCCCGCTTCGCTGCTGAGGGCCGGTCCTAAGGGCGGTTGACCCGGCGGGATCTCGCGGCCAACGCCATCTCGCGGCACAGCCAGGCGCCGGACACGACCGCGGCAGTCCACGCCGTGTAAGACGCCGCGCGCGTCAACGCCGCGAGGCCGTGGTCCCAGCCGACGATCCCGAGCCGCGAAAGCATCCAGTTCCAGTCGTGCACCGGATCGGGAACGAGGCCGACGAGCGGGAGCTCCATCGCCCTGGCGTCCCCGATGTACCCCGCGAGGCCGAAGAGGGAGGATGCCAGCCAGGCAGCCGCGACGGTGATCCCGAACCAGTCGCGCTGCCGGGCGAGAATCCATCCCGCGGCGGTCGGCGCGGCAACCTGCGCGACGCTTCCGCCGGCGATCGACAGCCAGCGACCGGCCCAGCCGAGAACCAGGTGGCCGAGCTCGTGAACCCCCAGGGTGATCGCTCCGAAGAGATCCGTCGAGAGAGGGTCGCGCAGCCTCGCAAAGCCCGACCAGGCGAAGTACAGGACGAGGGGCGCGCGCCAGATCCACGACCGTCCCGCGCACCAGTCGCGCGCGTCGGAAATCCACGCTGAGAAGGGAAGCTCGCGCTGAGGTGCCGGACGGTGCGGCGCGGCCGGCGGGGCGAGCACTCCCATTTTCTTTGCCGGCTCAGGATCCTTCGAGGGTGTCCGGGACCGGCGTCAGGTGATATCGCGCGTCTTCCCCCACCGCCCGCTGGAAGCGGTCCGCGAACGACGGGAGCTCTCCCGCGGGCTCGTCCGCGAAGATCCTCTCCACCCGGTGCAGCGGGAAGAAGACCGTCGCGGGAAAGAACGTGAGCGGCTCTTTATGGGAAATCTCGCGCACCCACCCTTCGAAGCCGTCCAGCGAGAGCCCGCGGACGATCACGCCGGTCGCGTCGCGCTCCCGGAGGAGGCCCCAGAATTTCTCTCGCGGATTGACGAGCTGGAGCAGGACGAAGTCTCCGGCTTTCATCGCGCCTCCGCCGCCTGCGAGAGCTCGATCAGCAGGCCGTGCCCTGCGTCCGGATGGAGGAAGGCAACGCGCTTGCCGTCGGCGCCGGGAACGGCGCTCCGGTGCAGAAGCCGGAATCCGCGGGCGTTCAAGTCCGCGAGAGCTGCGTCGATGTCGTCGACCGCGAAGCACACGTGGTGAACGCCGCCGCCGCGCTTTGCGAGGAACTTCGCGACGGGCGAGTCCTCAGAAGTCGGCTCCAGGAGCTCGATGCGGCTGTCTCCGACCGGGAGGAAGGCCGTCCTGACTTTCTGCGACGGCACGTCCTCGCGGTGGGCGACCTCGAGGCCGAGAGCGCCGTAGATGTCGAGCGCATCGTCGATCGATACGACCGCCACGCCGATATGGTCGATTTTGTATGCGGACATGCGGAAAAGCTATCAGCTCTCAGCTCTCAGCTCTCAGCGGTCGGACGCTCTCCGGCGCACGACTTCTTCGAAGAGGCGCGCCGAGGCGGCATGAGGATCCTCCTGGCGGGCCGCCACGCGCGCGACCGCCTCCGCCAGCCCGCCGCCGGCGCGCGAAGGCTCCTCGACTTCCCGGCGGAACCGCTCGTCGAGAACGGCCAGGAGACGTGCGCGGGCGCGCCGCTGCTTGCGGCTCTCCCCTTCTCCTCCCGAGCGGAGGTGCTCCGCGTGCCGCTCGAACGCCTCGAGGGTCTCCGGGACGCCGGCTGCGGAGGGCGCGACCGTGCGTACGATCGGGGGCCGCCAGCCGGATGCGGGAGCGAGATCCAGCATCATCGACAGCTCCGTCTCGGTGCGTCCCGCCCCCTCCCGGTCGGACTTGTTGACGACGAAGACGTCCGCGATCTCGAGGATGCCGGCCTTGATCGCCTGGATGTCGTCGCCCAGGCCCGGCACGAGGACCACCGCGACGGTCTCGGCCGCCTTGACGATGTCCACTTCACCCTGGCCGACGCCGACTGTCTCCAGGATGACGACGTCGTAGCCCGCCGCGTCCAGAACGTCCACCGCGTCCCAGCTCGCCCGCGCGAGCCCGCCGAGTGCGCCGCGCGTCGCCATCGAGCGGATGAACACGCCGGGGTCGGTATAGATCTCGGACATCCGGATGCGGTCTCCGAGGATCGCGCCTCCGGTGTAAGGCGAGGACGGGTCCACCGCAATGATCCCGACGCGCCGCCCCTGCGCGCGGTACGCCTGCGCGAGCCGCTGGACGAGTGTCGACTTGCCGGCGCCGGGCGGGCCTGTTATCCCGAGCGTGCGCGCTCTGCCGGTGTGCGGAAAGAGCGCGGCGAGCAGATCGGGGGCGCCGCCGTCTCGCTCGAGCGCGGAGATCGCCTGTCCGATCGAGCGGGGATGCCCCCGGAGAACCCCCTCGACAATTTCGGGGAACCCCCTGGGCGGAGAGGCGGTCAAGACGAGATCAGGTGCCGAGCAGGCTGCGCGCGATCACGAGTCTCTGGATCTCGCTCGTCCCCTCACCGATCGTGCAGAGTTTCACGTCGCGGTAAAACTTCTCGACCGGGTAGTCCTTGATGAAGCCGTATCCGCCGTGGATCTGGATCGCCTTCTCCGTGGCGCGCACCGCAACTTCAGAGGCATAAAGCTTGGCTTGCGCGGAGAACCGAGTCACTTCCTCGCCGGCGTCCTTTGCGGCCGCCGCGCGGATCGTGAGCAGGCGCGAGGCGTCGATCTCAGTCGCCATGTCGGCCAGGAAGAACTGGATGGCCTCGAATTCCGCGATCGGGCGGCCGAACTGCCGCCGCTCCTTCGCGTACTTCAGTGACGCTTCGTACGCGCCGCGCGCGATCCCGATCGAGAGCGCGGCAATCGAGATGCGCCCCCCGTCGAGAATCTTCATGGAGTCGATGAACCCGCTCCCTTCCTTGCCGAGCAGGTTCTCGGCCGGGACGCGGCAGTCTTCCATGACGAGAGTGCAGGTGTCCGAGGCGCGCATGCCGAGCTTGTTTTCCTTCTTGCCGACCCGGATGCCGGGGTTGTCGAGCTCGACGATGAACGCGGAGATCCCGTGCCGCCCCTTGGACTTCTCGCTGACCGCCATCAGAACGGCGACCTTGCCGACGGAAGCGTTCGTGATGAAGTTCTTCGAGCCGTTCAACACCCAGTCACTGCCGTCGCGCACGGCGGTCGTCCGCGTGCCGCCCGCGTCCGAGCCCGCTTCCGCTTCGGTCAGCCCCCACGCCGCGAGCCACTGCCCCGACGCGAGCTTCGGCATGTAGCGGCGGCGCTGGGCCTCCGTGCCGAACTGGAAAATATGGTTCGAACCGAGCGAGTTGTGCGCCGCGAGAGACAGCGCGATGGAGGCGTCGACTGCCGAGAGCTCCTCGACGATCGCCGCGTAGTCGCCGTAGGTCAGCCCCGAGCCGCCGTACTCCTCCGGAAAGAGCACGCCGAGAAACCCGAGCTCGCCCAGCTGGCGGAACACCTCGACGGGAAAGTGCTGGGCTTCGTCCCACTCCATGACGTGGGGGCGGATCTCCGCGTCCGCGAACTCTCGGATCGTCTGGACGATTGCCTGCCGCTCGGCGGAAACAGCCATGCTCATTTCCACATTCTAGCGAAAAAAAGCCCGTTTTCGAGAGCCCGCCCGCGACTCAGCGGGTCGACGCGGGAGCGCCGGCGAGTGTCGAACCGGGCACGATGTCGATCCCGGTGTAGTAGTGGCGCAGGATCTCGTCGAATTTCGCGCCGGCGACGGCCATTCCGTACGCGCCGTTCTGGCACATTCCGACTCCATGCCCCCACCCCCGCCCGAGAAACAGGAATTCCGTCTCTCCCTGCGGTCCGCGGACCCGCTGGACGGTAAAAAGCGCGTCGGGCATTTCGAGCGCCTGTCGCAGGTCGAAGCGCTTCATCGTCGCCTCGGCGGCGTCCGTGAGGACCCGGATCTCGACGACCCGTCCGGACGCGCTGCGCCGGACGACGCGGATCTCCCGCACCTCGGTTCCCGCGACGCGAGCCGCCATGCGCCTCGCGAGCTCGCGGCCCGAAACGCGCCGGACCCACTCCGTCCACGAGGACTCGCGCTCGAACATCGGCCCGGCGGCGTCGATCTCCACCCAGAGCGCGACCACGTCGGGGCCGCGCTTCCACCACCGCAGCCGGTCCCCGGCGCGGAGTGTCAGGGTTCCGGCGGCGAGGTACCGGTCGCCCGCGCGCCGCGCCAGAGGCAGCTCCGGATCCACGGGGAGACCGAGCCGCCCTTCCGCGGTTTTTACCCACACGTTGGCACCTTCGCGCCGGAGAAAGCGGCCCGAGCCCTCGATGACGCCCCCCGACCGCATCGCCGCCGACAGAAGCAGGCCTCCGTACTCCTCTTCCGTTAAGTTCCGGTCGGGAGGCGGAATGGCCTCCCCGGCCCCGAACCGAAAGCGGACCAGAAAGTCGTAAGCCTCGCGCGCAGGGCCCGAGAGGCGCCCTGACATCGACGGAGCCTCCGCGTAGTACTGCTCCTCTCCGGGAAGGAGATGGACAGCGCGCGCCGGAGCGAGCCCGAACGCGCTGACAATCGAGGGGAACACGGCGCCGGGCTGCAGCGACGGGGGCGGCGCGCCCTGGACTTCCACGCCGGCCCAGCGCTGCGCGGTCTCCAAAGTGCCGGCGCGCGTCGCGCGCCTGCGTCCGGCGTGCCTCGCCAGGACGTACCCGCGCCATTCGAGACCGCTGCGCTCGCGGGCGGGCGCGCGGCGGTCGAGGGCGGCGCCCGGAAGATCGGTCGTCGCGAGCTCGCCGCACGCGACCGAGACCAGGTACGGCACCGGAGTCTCCCCGAAGACGTTCTCGACGTTTTCCGTGCGTCCCCCGCAGGTCGAGATGAAGAGGGCGTCGGCGAACTTTCCCCCGGAGGCCAGAGCGAGCCCGCGCGTCGCGTCGACCGCGGCATTCGAGAGAGGATCCTCGGCGGAGAGCCCCGCGTACACCTGGCACTTCGGTGTGGCGCACAGGTCGTACCCCTCGCTCTCGAACTGCCCTTTGTGCGCCATCGCGTACGTGCGCGCCGCGATCGCCTGCGCCTTCAGCGCCTCGAGCTCGTCGAAGCGCTTCGGCCCCATCTCGGCAGGCACGACGCCGTAGAGGTATTCCTCGACGTCGACGCGATTCACGACGTTCAAGGTCCCACGCGCATTGACGACGATTCGCAGGCTGCCTCGATAAGGTTTCCCATCCCAGAGGACCGGCCCGTCGGACCCCTGGGAAGAAACCGAGACCGGCGAGGCGAGACGGCGCATGGCTCCGTCCTCGCCCGTCACGAGGATCGTCGCGGCGGCGGGACCGCCGGCCGCGCTTCCCTCGACCGGAATCGCATCCTGGCCGGCGGCGCGAAGTGTCACGGCGAAGGCCTCCGCGGCGGCGCGGTCCGCGAAAGTCCCGAGCAGCGCGCGATAAACGCCCCGGTCCGCCGAGAACGCGACCGTCCCCGTCGTCGCGTTGTCGCGCGCGAGGCGCTCCGCCAGCTCGCGGGCGGGATCCTCCTGTGAAAATGCGCCGGCCTGTACCTGGAAGGAAACGGCACGGCGGCCCTCGGGGCGCAAACGCAGCGGACCTCGCAGAATCTCCGCGCGCCCGGACGCGGCGACGACCCAGCGGCGCCCGGGCGGTCCGTAGACCAGGTCCGGGAGATCGCTCTTCAGCCCCACCGAATAGAGAACTCCGGACGGCGTCGCGTCCGCGGGTGCGGGCATCGGCCCGGGCGCAGAGCGCGGACCCGGCGGGGCGGGGGCGGGAGTCGCGGCGGCGGGCGCTCCGGCAGACGGGACAGCGCCAGGGACGGAGGCCGGGCCGCGCGGCACCGGCGTCGAACGCGCGCAACCCGATTCGAGGAGCAGGAATCCCAGGATCGCGGCGAGGAAGGATGCGGGGATTGCCCCGGGCGCGGAAGAGGGTTTCAAAATCGGGATCGAATCTGACCCTGAACCACGGTCCGGCGGAAGTCGTCTCCCCGCATCGTGACCATCAGGCACATCTCGAAGAG
>JBBROA010000034.1:0-34346 GCA_038229875.1 Thermoanaerobaculia bacterium
GGTGTGCGCCCAAAATCGTAAACGGAGACCGTGTGCGGATTCGTAAGCCGCGCCGTCAGCTGCGCCTCGCGCTCGAAGCGGCGAAGGTCCTGCTCCCCCGCCCGCCCGGGAAGAAGGAGCTTGATCGCGGTCGGCCGCTGCAGCATCTCGTGCTCGGCGCGATAGACGACTCCCATCCCGCCCTCTCCGATCTTGTCGAGGAGCCGGTACTGTCCGAGCCGGCGCGCGCGAACGATCGATCGGCGCAGATGGAAGGTCACGCTCGAGATGAGCGTCGCCAGCACGACGGTGAATGCGGCCCAGAGCACCGCCTGAGTGACTAGCGCGCCGGCGGCGAGCTCGCGAGACGAGAGGCCGCGAAAGATGAGGAACGTGACGACCGGTATCGCGATGACCGAGGCCGCCGAGATCCACGTGGTGCGGCGCGGCTCGCTCGGAACGAGAGCAGCGCGGCCGAGAAGCACCGCGTTCAATATGAGAAGGACGAGCTGGTCGGGCCGCCACGAGAGCGGCAGCGTCCGCTCCATGAGCGCGTAGCCAACCGCCGCCCCGATCGTTCCCCCCGCGTCGAGGCGCCGCAGCCCGCGCTCGGAAAACGCCCGGTTTCCGGCCAGCATCCACAGGAGAAAGAACACGACCGTCGAGGCGAGGTGAAAGTAGGGAAACGAATCGAACGGGGCGGTCCGCGCGGGATCTCTTGCGGCGAGCGCATTCAACACCAGCCGCATGACGAGAAACCCGGCCGACGCGAGGCAGGCGAACCGGGCAAACAGCGCGAGCCTCTCCGCGAGAAAATCCCGTTCCCCCGAAGGACCCGCAGGCGCGATGTTTTCCGGCGGGTCCGTTCCGCGGACCCGGAGCGGCTCCAGCCGGCCGACGGCTCCGCCCGAGCTTCGGATGTCAGGGTCGGGCATCGATCACCTGCTTCGGCAAGCGCGCGTCTCGACGAAGCGGACGGCGCGCCCCGATCCTACCGGCAGAACGGCCGGAATCCTCTCTACGCGCGGCTACGCTCGCGCCGGCCCTTCGGGAGGCAGAGCGTCGCGCGCGAATGCCGCTTTCACCGGGTCGCTGTTCAAGACATGCGCCACGGCCGCGAGGCCGCCCGCGATCGCAAACGAGAGGCAAAGGCCCGCCAGCAGCCACATCATCCAGTGCGAACGCCCCGCGTCCGCGGGGAGCCGGCGCCACGCGGCGATCCAGATCGCCGCGAACGCGACGCAATACGCCGCCAGCGCCCAGCATGCCGCCCGCATCGCGGTTCGCGCCCAGGGGCGCAGGCGCAGGAGGCCCGCTGCGCACGCGCCGACGCCCGACCAGAAGACCGCCTGCCCGATCTTCCATTCCGCGACGTGCTCGAGAAGCGGCCGGACGTACGCCGGGGCGCGGTCTCCGCCGAGGGAGCCGTCGAGCAGCGCGGGCATCGCGGGACGCAGGATTTGCCAGAGCACGAGATCGATCAGCGCCCGCGCGACGAGAAACGCGGCGACGGCGAGCGAAGTCCAGCCGATGACCGTCACAGCGCGCGGCCGCTCGTACGCATCGTCCGGCGGCGGGGGGACGCCGAGCACTGCCCGCGGCGACGGCGTCAACGGGTGACCTGACGCGGAGCGGTACCGTCCGCGTTCATCGTCCAGATCTCCATCCTGCCGGTTCGGTCGCTCTGGAACGCGAGGCGTTTCCCGTCCGGGAACCAGAAGGGCACTTCGTCCTTCCATGGCTCCTCGTGCGCGGCGATCTTCCGCGCGGCTCTACCCGAGAGGTCCACGACCCGGATGTGCGAGGGCTTCTCCCTGGGGCCCGCCTGCACCGCGAGCTTCCCCCTTCCGTCCCCGCCGGCGGCGGCGATCGCAAGCTGCTCGGAACCGTTCCCGGCCGTGCCATGCGGGTGTCGCCGGTTGAACACTCGCCGGCTTCTCGCCGCGGCCGCCGCGGCCGCCTTCGTTCTGCGCGTCGCGTCGGCCCAGACTTCCGCCACGCCTTCGCTTCACGGCGGCGCTCCGGCGGTTTCGCCGGACGGATCCGCGATCGCCTTCCTCTCGGACCGTGACGGCGCGACGGATGTGTCATGACACAAAATGTACGGCGGCCGGGCGGGAAGGGTGACCGCGTGGGGGCCGTCATGGCGGCAGGCCGAGAAACGCCCGCATCGACGAAAGCTCCCCTTCGAGCTCGCGTTTGAAATCCCGGGTGCGCGGAGCGGCGCCGGCGAAGCCGAGCGCCGCCTCGAGCTTCCCGGCCTTCACCGAGAGGTTGCCCCACCCGATCACGCGGTCGCCCCGGAGGAG
This sequence comes from Thermoanaerobaculia bacterium, assembly GCA_038229875.1. GTDB lineage: Bacteria > Acidobacteriota > Thermoanaerobaculia > UBA5066 > Gp7-AA6 > JALYUA01. Next base: position 2,289 of record JBBROA010000034.1, read on the forward strand.
CGGAAGCGCGTAGTAGCCGAGTTTTCTTTTCTGGGCCGGTGTGTAGGCTTCGAAGCGGTAGGCCCAGCCCCACAACAGCTCGAAGCGATCCCGGTCCCGTACGAGCGGATCGAAGGGCGTCAGGAGCCGCACACCGGACGGTGGAACGCCGGTCGAGGGATCCTCCTCCGACGGCCAGTACCAGTCGATGCCCTCGACGCGCGCATGCGCGAGCCGCTCTCTCGCGCGCTGCAGCGCCGCGGTCAGCTCTTTGCCCCACTGGGGAACCGCGAAGCGAAGCCGCCGCACAAGATAAGAGAGGCTCCGGCCCGGGAGTGGGGCGTAGAGATGAACGGCCACATCGACGAGCGCGTCGACGCGGGCGCGTCGCTCGGCCGCTTCCGCCGGTGCCGGCGGGTGCCGGTGCGCGGCGTAGATCCGGATGCCGCCCTCGCGGCGCGCGACGCGCAGCAGACCCCGGTAATGCATCGCGTCCAGAAGATGGGTCGTCGCGTTCGACGACCCGCCCCAGTAATTCTCCACGGTGCCGTGGGAGAAGTGCGCATCGACCTCCCGGGGATGGACCTCGCCTCGTTCGCGCACGAACTCGAGGAGCTGCGCGGCGTTCCGTCGCCGCGCCGCAGGCCACGGCAGAGGAGCATCGGCGGGCACCCCGATCTCGGCCCGCGGATGCATCAGCGCCTGGACCGCGGCCGTCACGAAGCCGTAGGTGACGAAGAAGTCCTCCTCGATGCCGAGCTCTCCGAAACGCCGTTCGAGGTCGCCGGTGCGGTAACCGCGGACGCGATGGCGCAGCGTCAGGGCCTGGGCACGCGCCGGCGCGCGGATCGGGTCGGCCTGCACGAACCCCATCCGGTGGACGGCCCGGCGGAGGGTCGTCGGCGGAAAGAAGGTTCGGGCGACGGTGAATCGCCTCAGGTCGTCGAGGGTGAGCGGCACGAGCCCAAAGTTACATTGCGGAGATCCGGGAAAACCTGGAATCCAGAGCGCACTTCACGTCTATTTCCCGAAGACGTGCTGAAGAAGAGTCTTTGACAGACTCGGAAATTCCCCAGGGAGGATTTATGAAACTCCGACGCATCCGGGTCCGTTCCCTTCCGATTCTCGCGCTGATCCTGCTGGGGAATGCCGCTTCGGCGGCGGCACAAGCGCATGGGACGAAGGCGGCCGGCTTCGAGTCGCGCTCGGCGGACGCAGGCGGCGTTCGACTCGCGTATCTGAGCGGCGCTCCGTGATCACCGGAACTCCGGGCACAGGATTTTGGAGGAGCAGCCCGCACAGACCAGAGACGCGCTCCTCGAATTCCTGTGAGGCGCGGCGGCGCGACGCGCTACTTCTGTCTTATGGTGTCCGTTGTCTGAAACTCATGAAAGGGAGGACAGGACGATGTTCGTGATCCGAGACGTATTTCGGGCGAAGGCGGGCAAGGGTCGGGACTTCCATGTTCAAGAGCGCCTCCGCGCTCATGCCGAACGAAGGCGTGCACGCGCGGCGCATTCTGACCGACACGGTCGCGAATTACTGGACGATCGTGATGGAGACGGAGGTCGAAAAGCTCGACACGTACTTCGAGCTTCCGAATACGCGGCCGTCGAATCCGAAGGCGGAAGAGGCGATGAAGGGCTATGCGGAAATCGTCGAGGGCGGGTATCGCGAGATTTTTCGAGTCGAGTGACTCGACCGGAGCGAAGCTCCCTTCAGAACGCCCCCTTCCCCGGAAAGGCGGCGAGAAAAGCGGCGAGAAAAGCGGCGGCGAATATCAACGCGTTGTATCGTCATCGAATTATGGCGCAGCCGCCGCAGGAAAGGATCTTCATGAAAATCTTAGCGACCGTTCTCCTCGCTCTCGCTTTCGCACAACCCGGCGCCGCGGCGACACCGCCGAAGCCGCCGCCGACACTGAAGTCCATCCTGCTCGAGCAGCTGAAGACGTCCCACAACGTGCAGGAATGGTTCGTCCCCGCGAGTAAGGCGGTCGACGGCCTGACGTTCGAGCAGGCCGTCTGGAAACAGGGCGCCGCGAATCACTCGATCGCGCAGCTCGTCCACCACCTGACCTTCTGGGACAAACAGCAGCTCGACAAGTTCCGGGGCGGAGCGGCGCCTTCGTTCAGCGGAGACAACGAGGAAACCTTCTCGCCACCGAAGGACAAGGCCGGTTGGGACGCCGCGGTGAAACAGCTCGAAGAAGTCCTGACGGGATGGGACAAGGCCGTGGAAGACGCCGACGACGCGAAGCTACAGAGCTGGGCCTCGACGATCGCGCACATCGGCACGCATCGCGCGTACCACACGGGCCAGATCCTCTACATTCGCAAGCAGCAGGGTGCCTGGGACGCATCGAAAGGCGTGAAGTAGGGGGCGTCGAATCCGGGACCGAGCCTGAATACCCGCGGCGGGAAAGGAATGAGTCGGACCCCTCACCCCGGGCGCGGGGAGAGGGAAGGGGTTTCAATCAGCCGAACGTCTTTTCGTCCGCCGACGGACCGTAGAGGAACCCCCGCCAGCGGTTCACCGCCCGGTACTATCCGCGAGATTCGTCCTCGCTCCGGTGCGCGGTGACGTCGAGGAATATGTCGGCGACGAGAGGGAGGGCGCTGCGGATCCTCCCGTCGAGGTCGTCCATCGCCCTTGTGAGCTGCTCGATACTCAAGGCGGGCGAGGGCCGGATCTTGGCGACCACGATCACCTCTTCCGGACCGGAGTAGATGGCGCGGAGCGACACCACTTCGACCGCAGCGTCTCCTTTGACGATCGCGAGCAGCTTCTCGAAGAGCGGCGGCGGCAGCGAACGGCCAACGAGGAAGTCGGCGAGGGGGCGAGCGAGCCCGAAAGCGGTGACCGCCAGCAGGAGTCCGATGATGAGGGAGGCGACGGAATCCGGCGTGCTCGAATTGAGAATCCTGCTCAGCAAAAGGCCGGTGGCCGCGATCACGAGGCCGACCAGAGCGGCGCTGTCCTCAACGACAATCGCACGCACGACGGGGTCGCTCGAGACGACGAGGTACCGCCACAGGGTCAGCTCGTATTCCTTCGCCTGGCGGCGCGCCTGCCGGATGCTCTGCAGCCAGGACGCTCCGTCGGCGATGAACGCGATGCCGAGGACGATCCATGCCGCGGCGCCGGCCTCGATCGGGTGGCTCGCGGCGAGGTGCGAGATCGCCAGCGCGATCGACAGGCAACCGCCTATCAGAAAAGACGCGATCGCGGCCATGAACGCCCAGAGGAAACGCTCCCGCCCGTGGCCCAGGGGGTGCTTCGCGTCCGGAGGCTGACGGTCGCGGTGCAGCCCGATCGCGAGGAAAACCTCATTCGCCGAGTCGGCGGCGGAATGCGCGGCCTCCGCCAGCATCGCGGTCGATCCCGAGGTGAGCCCCGCGATCAGCTTAGCGACGGCGATGACGAGGTTCGCGACGAGCGCGATGACGATCGTCCGGGCGCTCTCGCCCTCCGCGGCCCTGCGAAGAGCGGTGGGCGAGCGTCGCTGACGCCAGATCCGCAACGCTCGGCCTTCTCCTCTTCCTCAGGCCTTCCAGGAGGCCGCGGTCTCCGAAACGAAGTCGGAGAACCTGCGCGGCTCGCGGCCGAGGATCGTCCGTGTCTCGTTCAGCTGGGCCGCAGTCGCTTTGAGTCCTTTGGCCTGGAACATCCCGTACATGATGGCGAAGTCGTAGATCGCCCAGGCGGGCATGTAGGGCGCGAAGCTCTTCGCCCAGGCGGCGAGATCGTTGCCGCTGTACGTCACGGGCTTGCCGAGGGCCTTCGAGAACTCCGCGGCGCAATCCGCGCCGGTTAAGACGTCCGGACCCACGAGCGCATACGTCTTGCCGAAGTGTCCGTCCTCGGTCAGCGCGCGCACCGCGGCGACGCCGATGTCACGCGTGTCGACGCGCGAGATCCCCGCGTCGCCGATCGGCTGCGGGTAGGCGCCGTACTGGAGAATGACGTCCTTGAACCAGTAGTCGTTCTGGTAGAAGTTGTTCGGCCGGAGGATCGTGTACTTCAGGCCGCTCTCTTTCAACGCGTTCTCGATCGCGATCTTGCTCGCGAAGTGCGGCGCTTCGGGACACTTCTCGACGTCGTGGATCGAGAGATGCACGACCCTCTTCGCTTTCGTCCGCTTCGCCTCGTTGAGAGCCACCAGGCCCTCCATGAGGTCCGTCGGCCCGTTCGCGGTCAGGAGAAACAGGTTGTCGTAATCCGTGAAGGCCGTCTCGTAAGTCGCCGGATCCGTTAGATCGCCGAGAACGGCCTCGGCTCCCTTCGGCAGGTCCTTTGCCCGGTCCGCGCTGCGCGTCAGCACGCGGACGGTCTCACCCTTTTCGAGAAGCCCCCGAACGACGAGACTTCCCACGGTTCCGGTTCCACCCAGAATCAGATGTCTCATTTCTGTCGCTCCTGCGCTGTTTTTGAGGCCCGATGCCCCGGGCGGAAACTACCATCGCTTCCTGCCGAACATCGATTTTTCCAGGCTCGCCTTCACTCCTTCCGAAAAAAACGCGACCATGAAAGGCGCCGCGGCGCGCAAGCAGAAGTCGAGGCCGCGCTGCGCCGTCCTCCGGAGGGTTTACGATCTCGACATCCACGCACCTGGAACAGGAGGAAGGCCAGATGAACCGGATCACCTGTCTCGCACTCGGATCTCTCGTGGCGGTCGCCGCAACGGCGTCCGCGGCAACCCCGACCTGCACCGTCCATCCGAAGAAGGGAGCGACCCCGCAACAGCTTGCAACGATGGCGAAGGTCACATCGGCGGACGCGCGGAAGACGGCTCTGGCCACGTTCAAAAATCCGTCGAAGGCGACCGTCAAGGATGCCGAGCTCGAAGCCGAGCATGGATGCCTGGTCTACTCGTTCGACGTCGAGGTCGCGGGAGTGGAGGGAGTCCAGGAGGTTCAGATCGACGCCGGCAACGGCAAGGTCATTTCCAGCGAGCACGAGAGCCCGAAAGCGGAGGCCGCGGAGAGGGCGAAGGACGCCAGAGCCCGGCCGAAGAACTAATGGTCCGCGACACCCCCGGCGTTGATTCGTCACGGACCGCCGGCAGCGCAATCCTCTGGGGCGGATTGATCTGCGGCGTGCTCGACATCACATCCGCCGTCATCATCTCGATCGCGAGCGGGAGCTCGCCCGTGCGGATGCTTCAGGGGATCGCTGGCGCGCTTCTGGGACCCTCGGCCTTCGAAGCCGGCGTTGCGACGGCGTCGCTCGGCCTCGCGATGCACTTCGCCGTTGCGTTGACCGCGACCGCCATCTTCTACTGGCTCAGCCGGCGGATTCCGGCGATGGTCGAGTGGCCCGTTTCGAGCGGCATCGCCTGGGGAGTGGTGTGGCTCCTCGTGATGTACCGCGGCGTCGTACCCATGACTCAGGTGCTGCGGACTCTCTACCTCGCAAACGTCAAGCGGACGCTCCCTGCACTCTGGCTCTCACCTCTGCTCGTCCACATCGTCTATGTGGGTTTGCCGATCGCGCTCGCAGTGCGGTATTTCGGACCATGGCCAGGCCGGGCGCGCGGAGACGCCAGCGGAGCGGGACGGGGAGAGAGCGTCTCCCGCGCGTCCGTCGGCTGAAACCGGCATCGCCGGCGGTCCGGCCGCTCGGACTCTCTCCAGACCCGACCGGCCGCTCAGGTCAGCGGGTCGTCCCACACCCACATCAGGGGGACGCTCGCTTCGAGCTTGTTGAGGCAGACGGGGCCCTGGTCGCTCTCCACATAGGTTTCGACCATGAACCACAAGAGAAGAGTGTCCGCCTTCGTGGCGATGAGCTGAAGGCCGGGGTCGTTGCCCGGATAGGTCTCAGCACCACCGCGGGACTCGTTGACATAGAACGGCGCGGGGCCACCCCAGTTCCCGGCGCTTGCGTGCCAAAGGAGGATGTTTCGCTGGATGTACAGGTCCCACGCTCCCGAAACGGGGTCCAGGCGCTGCGCGAGGAGCCTCAGCCATCCCGTGTTTCGCATTCGCGGCGTGGGCGTGCCGGGCGGGTGCTTCGTTTCGATGACCCACTCATGGCGATACTGCGCGTCGGGGATGAAAGTCACCCGGCTCAACGCGGTCCGAGGCCGATAAACGATTCCGATCGCCGCCTGTGCGTATCCGTGCGTCGATCCTGCCAGCGCGGCGGACGGCGGGATCGCGTTGGCGACGCCGATGTATCCGACCGCTTTCGAGGCGTCCCGGAACTGGTTCAGCACCGGTCCGATTCCGGGCGTGACCGCCGGATCGGGCGAGACCCACTCGAGGCCGTAACGGTTGATGGCCGGCGCGGGGCTTCCGGGCGCATCCGGCACGTACACGCGCGGAAGCCGGCGCGCCTCCACCTCTTTGACGATTTGTTCGACGCTTCCGCCGCGCGTGAAGAGCGGGCTGGCCTTCTGATCCCGGAGCGTCAGCGATCTGGCGAGCAAACTCCGAGCGGCGCGGCCGTCTGAGTCGGCGGAACCTCGAGCGAGCTCTCTGGCGATCACCTCGAGCGAATCGCGCTGGAGTATTGCGTCCTGGAGATCGGCCGTCGCTCGCTTCAACGATTCGGCCGAGATCGGTGCTCTGGTCCGGGTAGTGGCCCTCCCGGTCTCAGGCTGTCTCTTGCGCATTCTGGCCATAACCTCCCCGTTTCCGGTTGCTACTCATATCGCAGCGCGACCGTGGGAGCGATCCGGGATGCCTTGCGCGCGGGAACGTAGGCCGCGAGCATGGTGACCAGGACCATCGCCGGCACAACGATCACGTACACCGTCCAGGCGAAGCCGCCGGCGTTGAACAGCATCGAATTCAAGAGGCGCTCGAGCGCAACTCCCAGCGCGAACCCGATCACCGTCCCGATGCTCACGAGCATCAGTCCCTTGCCCATGACAAGCCGCAGCACGTCGAGCGGTGCCGCGCCGATCGCCATGCGGATGCCGATCTCGCGCGTCCTGCGGGCGACGTTGTAGGCGACCAGTCCATACAGGCCCGCGATGGCGAGCACGAGTCCCACCGCCCCCAGGGTGCCGACGAGCCGAACCGCCACTCCCGGCCCGTCCACGATCGCGTACCGGTAGAGGTCATCGTAGGTCCTGGTCTCGAGCATTGGCATGTTCGGATCGAGCGTCCGGACGACATCCTTCACCGGCTTGACCAGTTGCAGCGGATCGCCGCTCGTCCGCACCAGCATGGCGAGTCGAGGGACAGGATTCTGAACGACCGGCAGGTACACGAAATCCGAGGCCCTTCCGAAAGTGTCGCCGTACTTGATGGTCTGAGCGACGCCGACGATCTCGACCGGCTCACCCGAGGCGCTTCCGAGCCGGAAACGTTTGCCGAGCACAGTGGGCGCGCCCGGCCAGTAGTGATTGGCGAAATGGTCGTTGACGACGGCGACACGAGGCGCTCCTGCCATGTCCGACGGCAGGAAGCCGCGGCCGCGCAGGATCGGCACACTCATGGTCTGGAAAAACCCGTCGTCAATGGTGTCCATCATCGACGTGAAGCTTTCTCGCCCGCGCGGCATATGAAAACCCTCCGGCACGAACGCGACACGGTCGAAGTCGCCCAGACCGAGAGGCGGGTTCTGTGTGAAAGCGGTGCTCTGAACCCCGAACGTCTGGCGCACGCGGTCCGACAGAAGCTTGTAGAACTGCGCCGTCTGAGCCGCGTTGTATTGCACGAGCCGCGGATCGAACTTGACCATCAGCAGGTGGTCCTTCGCATCCTTCGCGTACCCGAGCCCCTCCTGGATTTCCTGGTTGAAGCCCCGGGCCATCAGAAACGAGGCCGCCAGGAGCATCAGGGACATGGAGATCTGCGCCACGACCAGCGCGTTCCGGCCCCACAGGCGTCTGCGGCCCGGCGCGTCCACGTCCGCCGATTTCAGCCCGTTCACCAGGTCCGTCCGCGTGCTCTGGAGCGCCGGCGCCAGGCCGCAGAACAGCGCGCTCAACATGGACAGGGCAACGCTGGCGATCAGCACGCGGGTGTCCATCCGAAAAGGGATGGTGACGGGCAGCTCGGCCGGAATGCTGAATTTGCCCATGAAACGGATGCCGAGGTACCCGACCGCGATCCCGCCGAGTCCGCCGAGGCATGCGAGGACGAGACTCTCGGTGAGCAGGAGCCGGATCAGCCGGAAGCGTCCCGCGCCCATCGCGAGGCGCACGGCAATCTCCCTCGTCCTCGAACGGGCGCGCGCCAGAAGAAGCCCCGCCGCGTTGGTGCACGCGACCAGCAGGACGGCGAGCGCCAGGATCGAGAAGATCACCGAAAATTTCCAGTTCACGTCGTTGTCCTGCGTCCGCATCTCGAACTGAGTGTGCACCGCCGCGCCGCGGTCGCGATTGACCTTGGGATATTCGCGTTCGAAGTTTCGAGCCAGCACGGCGAGCTCGTTCCGCGCCTGCGAGAGGGGCGTGCCAGATTTCAGGCGCGCCCGCACAGTCAACTCGCGGTCATCGCGGTCCTCCAGAAGATTCTTCTGCGGGTCGGTCGAGAAAACCCGCGCCATCGCGAGCGGCATGTAAAAGCCGGGCCGCGAGAAGATCTGCATGCCCGGAAACGAGTCCGGAGCGACGCCGATCACGGTGAAGTTCGTGCCGTTCAGGCGGATGACTTTGCCGACGGCGGAACGGCTGCCGGCGAGCTCGCGCTTCCAGAACTCCGGCCCGAGGACCACGACCGCGTCGCGGCCGGGGACCCTGTCTTCGTCCTCGCGAAAGCCGCGACCGAGCTGCATCCTCACGCCGAGCCCCTGAAAGTAGTTGCCGGAAACCATCAGGCCCGGGCGGACGAGCGGCGTCGATCCAGGCTCGGCACTGAAGCCGACTGCTTCGAGTTTCGCGTTCGCCACGACAGCGTCGTAGCTCTTCGTCTTATTGCGGATGTCGAGATACTCGCGGTAAGAGAAGCTCTCGAAGCGGCTGTCGCGGGAGGTGCTCACCAGGGTGACGACCTCGCCGGGATTCGGGACGGGGTAGGGCCGGAAGATCAGCGCGTCGAGCATGCTGAAGGGCGTCGTGGTCATTCCGATGCCGAGCGCGAGCGTGATCACCACGAACACGGCGAGTCCCGGGGTGCGGCGCAGGCTGCGGAACGCGTAGCGCACGTCGTCCACGAAATCTGTCAGCCAGTGAATCCGTCGCATGTCACGCACCTCCTCTTTTTTCTGCTCGAGGCCGCCCATCGCGCGAAGCGCGCGGGAACGCGCCTCTTCGGGAGAAAGCCCCTCCGTGATGCCTTCCTCGATCTTCTGCTCCAGGTGAAACCGGAGCTCCTCGTCGAGCTCCCCCTCGACCCGACGACGCAGGAGGATCGACTTCAGCCGCAGCGGCGCCGTGAACCACCAGTGTTCCAGTCGCATGGGTTCCTACGCCTCAGAAAGCTGGACGAGGTTCGAGATGGCGGACGACAGCCGCTGCCAATTCGCCGCTTCGGATTCGAGCTCCCGTCTTCCGAGCCGGGTGAGCGCGTAGAACTTCGCCCTTCGGTTGTTCTCCGTCTGCTTCCACTCCGCCTTGATCCAGCCTTCCTGCTCGAGCTTGTGCAGCGCCGGGTAGAGGGAGCCTTCGCTCACCTGCAGGACGTCGCCCGAGAGGGACCTCAGGCGAAGACTGATCGCCCAGCCGTGCAGGGGCTGCAGTGCCAGGATCTTCAGGAGGAGCAGGTCGAGAGTGCCCTGAACGAGGTCATTGGGTTTGCTCATATCGGTTTCCTAGGGGAGTCTACGAGATTCTCCTCTCGGTAAGCAAGGGGTGCGTTTCGCAGAGCTCGCGCCGGCGCCAGCGCCAGCGCCGTGAGGCGATCCTCGCAGAACCCCTCGGCGTCGAAGAACGGCGCCAGCGCGAATCCGTGTTTCTTTGCGAGGGCCCAGATCTCGTCGACCTGCGCCGGCTCGATGTGGCCCCGGCCGCGCGAGTACGACTCCGAGCGTCCTTCGAGCGCGAGGAGCATTCCTTCGAGAAGGCAACCCTGGACTACGTTCGGCGCCGGATGCGGAGCGAGGACGGACATCAGGTCGGGGACGAGCTCCAGTCCTCCGAGCACCTGCCCCATTCCCCCGAAAAAGACGACCGGACCGCCTGCACCTGCCCCGTCCGGGAGGATGTTCTTCGGGTAGCCCGCATCGCAGACGATCGCGTCCGGGCGTACCGACCGGAGCGAGAAGCGCGGCGCGGACAGGCTCGCCGCCGCGATGACCACGTCCGCCTCGGGCAGAAACTCGTCCGGGTCGGTCGAGATCGCGACGCTCGTGTCGTCCGAGACGAGCGAGCGCTGCAGCCTGCGGAGGCGGTGCGGGTTGCGGGCGCAGAGAAGAAGGCGCCGGGCGCGCCCCAGAAGATAGCGGGCGCACCCGGAACCCACATCCCCGGTCGCGCCGAGGATCAGCGCGGTATGCGAGTCGAGCGGCCGCCGGGCGAGCGCCGCCGCGCGCTCGACCCCCTTCACGATGTAGGCGACGGTCAGAGTGTTCCCGGTCGTGAACGCGACTTCGTTGTGAGACGGCAGGAGGTCGACCTTTCCCTCCAGGACGATCGAGCTGAAACCGCCGAGCGCCGCGACGGTCGCTCCCTCCCGATGCGCGCAGCTCGCCGCCTCCCGGATCCGCTGGATCTTCTGGCGCACGGATCCGTCGCAGAGCCGTTCCGGTGAGAGAAAGGCATCCACGTAAACGCCCTGAGCCGACGATCCATCCGTCGAAAACACCGTGACGCGGCAGACGGTCCGAGGCGGCAGAAACGGGACGATCTCGCGGACGTCGCGAACCGAGATCGGGCGGCCGAGATCGCCTCGCAGCTTCTGGACCACGGCCCCGGTCTTTTCCCAACTGTCGAGATGTCCGATGAGCGCGAACCGCGCCGTCGCTGCGACGGGGCGTGCGAAGGGAACGGCGGCGCTCACACCGGCAGCCGCGTAATCCACTGGAGGGTCTCGTCTCCGGGAAGGCCGACCCGGTCGAGAGACTTCAGGTAAAGGTTGAGCGCCCCACCGCGGAGCTCGACGATGTCGAGACTGACCTGCGGAAGCGAAGGCTTGATGCACGTCTTCCCGCACAGTTCGCAGTCGCCTCGAATATCCTCCCGCGCAACCATCTCCGCGAGGACGGACATGACGTCCTCGTGTACGCCGGCGACCTTCTGCTGAAGACCGACAGGATCGCGCTGGAATATCTCCTGGAGGAGTGTGATCGCGTGTTCGAGATGATCCGTCTCTTCCGCGGCGATCGTTTTGTACGCCCTGCCGAGCCTGCCCGGGGCCACGCGCGCCACCGCGCGATACATCGACACCGCGAAGGACTCGAGCATCAGCTCCTGGATGATCAGGCACGCGGTGAAATCGCCGCGCCCCGCGCTCTTGACGAAAGCGGTGCGGATCCGCTTCCAGTAAGGCGCGTTCACGTTCATCGTCACGCAGATGCCCATCTCCTTCCCGAGCCGCTGGAAAGAGCGGGCATGCGCCTTCTCCCTCGCCGCGTGCTCGAGAGCGTCGATCTTGTCCTCCGCGTCCTCGTAAAGATCGACGAGGCTCGCGAAGTTCATCATCCCGACGAGCTCGCCGGTGGCGGACTGCGAAAGGATGCTGCCCCACACACGATGAGCTTCGCCGCCCGGTTCGATGAGATCGATGCTGGTGGCTTCCACGTTTCCTCCTCGGGCCCCGGCTTCGGCGAGGCCCCGTCCACTGTTCCTTGTCACTGCCAGGCGAGTTCGTTGGCCTTCGTTGAGCGAAGCGCCCTGGCGGCCTACTGTTTCGGCGGCCGCGCCATCGACCCCTGCTCGCTCGTCGGCGGCACGATGTTTTTCAGCCGCATGTAGGTGACGAGGTTGCCGTAGTGCTCGGTCGTGTGGGTCGTATTGACGATCAGCACGCCGAGCCTCGGAGCGTCCATTCCGAACATCTTCACGGTCTGGGCGCCAGTCGCGTCGGTCATGCCGTCGTACGCCCTGTCACAGTAGGAAAAGGCGTCCTTGAGCGCGGCGGTCAGATCGGCTTTCGAGGTCTTTGTCTGCTCGATCTTCAGGGCCGGGTTCTTCTCGCCGAGCGCGATCGAACAGAACCCGTACTGCGCGTCGGCGATGTGGCCGAGGACCTGGCCGTAGCTGCGGATCGCCTCGGTGGGCTTGAAGCTGTAGTTCTCCTCCCCCATCCGGTCCGCGGACTTGAGGACGAACGTCTTCAACTGGCTGTACATGTATCGGTGCCAGGCCGGCACCGCGTTCTCCTTCGGCATGACGAAGCCGACTCTCGGGGCTGTAGACGCGGCGGGCGCGGGAGCGGCCGCGGTCTGCGCCGCCGGCGTGGGTTCCTGGGCGACGGCGAACGTCGCGGGGGCCAGAAGGCAGAACAGAAGAGTGTGGAGAAGCGTTCGCGTCGGGCTGGTGATGTCGACCGGGAAGTGCTTGTGCATGTCAGTCTCCTTTTGAGCCAGGTCGTGTGCGTGACTGTGTTGAATGTTGAGTGTCGGCAGTCGTCAGACGGGGAATTTGGCGGGCGGCCGTTCCCGGGCGCCGCGAATCAGCAGCCACAGGGCGATCGCCAGTTCGCCGAAGCGGAAAGGAAGCGAGACCCGACTCACGGCCTCCCGGTACCGCGGCAGGAGTACGGTCCTCATGACACGCGCTTCAACGCGTCCCCGGCTTTCACGAGCGATGGATTCAGTTTGAGCGCGGCCTGGTAGGCCTGCCTGGCCTCGGTTTTCCTCCCCTGTTTCTCGTAAACCTCGCCCAGGAAGTAATGCGCGTTGGCGAGCGCCGGCTCGCTCTCCTTCGGGGTATAGGCGACGTACTGCTTGAGCGCCTCCTCGCCCCGCGCCAGGTTCGTGTTCGCGAGCGACGCGGTGCGCCCGAGGTGGTAGAACGCCGGCATGTACTGCGGGTCGAGCTTCAGCGCGGATTCGAACTCCGCAAAGGCCGCCGCGTAGTTCTTCGCGGAGTTCGCGAGGTACTGACCGAAGTAGCTGTGTGCCTTCGGAGACGCCGGCTCTTCCCGAAGCGCCTCCAAGTACTCCTTCTCCGCCAGGTCGAGCTTTTTCTGCTGCGTGTAGATGAACGCATACGCGCGGTGGCCGGCGAGCGGGTTGATCGCCTTGAGGTCCTTCGCCTGCGCGAGCGCCTTCTCGTGCGAGCCGCCCATGATCCCGGGCGCGCTCGCGTAGAACTGAACCAGGCCAAATCGCGGCTCGTTGTACTTCGGGTCGAGCGCGGCCGCTTTCTCGAACTCGTCCTTCAGTTTCGACGCGTACCTGGGAGCGCCGAACATCCCGCTCGCCTGCGCTTTGTTGCCGTAGGCGCTGCCGAGCGCGAAGTGCGCCTCGGCGCTCTGCGGCGACTGCGCGACCGCCTTCTCGAGGATGCCGACCGCGGCATCCGTCTCGCCGCGGCCGAGCGCGGCTCGCCCCTGCTCGATCAGGGAGGTTTGCGCGAGGACCGAAGCCGAGGCAGAAGTAAGCGTTCCGAGGAGGGCGATGGCGCGGCTCATGCGCCGGAGGAGACTGATTCGCATGATCGTCACCTTTCGATTTCCGTCTCCGTTCACATCGGCTCCCGATACCGGCGCAGGCGCACCGCGGCCGCGAGGAACGCCGCCGCCAGGAGCAGCCCGAGCCACAGGCCCGGCGTGCGGAGAAATTTCACCGGATCGAGCTGCGAGACGCGATCGACGACGGTCCCGTGTTGGCCCGCTGTCCCCGGCGGAATGTCGAAAGCCGCCGTCATGGCACCCATGAAGCGGTACCGGAGCAGCGAGGCGATGTGCGTGGTGTTGAAGGCGGCGCGCTCGACCGCGGCAATCACCGCGAACGGAAGCACGGCCCAGAGGAGCGGAGTGCGCCGCGCCCAGCCGGATACGAGCAGCAGCCAGGCGTAGATCGGCGCATGCCAGAGGGCGAAAACGAAGACGCCGTAAACCAGCGCGAGCGGCATCTGAAACAGATGCAGATGGGAGTACCACGTGGCGGGGCTCACCCGACTCGCCATCAGGATGAAGCTGCCCCACAGCAGAACACTCACCTGCGCCGCGAAGCTCAATGCCAGGCCGATCAGCGGCAGCACGACGAGCGGGATGGCAGCTTTCGAGAGAACCGTCGTGCGATCGGAGACCGGGAGCGACTTCCAGAACAGGATGCTGCGGTCGCGGCGCTCCCCGTACAGCGCGTCCAAGGAGTAGAAAAGCCCGACGAGGATCGTCGTCATCATGATCATGCTCGGCGCGATGCTGAACGGAGAAGCGGCGACCAGATGCTGCCTGGCCGGGTCCATCGTCGAGAGGGCCCGCACCTTGCGCGGCAGGCCGAACGTCGTCATCGCCAGAACGAAGAGGACGAAGCCCGCTACGGCCAGAGGCGCAATGGTCAAAGAACGGTTCTCCCAGAGCTCGCGCCGGATCGACCAGTCCAGGGGACGGGTCGCGTTCATGCGCGCGAGCGCGCCATCATGCGGATCGCGGGAAGCGTCGAGCGGGACATCGGGCGCGCTCATGCGGCGCCTCCGGCCTCACCGGCGTCCCGGCCCATCACGGCGACGAAGAGATCGGCGATCGTCGGCGTGCGCACGTCGCCCAGCGCCGCGAGCCGCTCGCGGTCGGCATGATCGAAGAGCAGGATGGTGCGTCCGAAGACCGGGCGCTCGTGGATCGGAAGGAGCGCGCGCGCTTCATCGACGCGCTCGGGTCTCACCATCACCTCCAGGTACCGCGACTCGAACGCCTCCATGCTGGACTCGAGAACGATGCGGCCGCGGTTCACGAAGACGAAATCGGTCAGAACGTCCTGGATCTCGTCGATCTGGTGCGTCGTCACGATGACCGTGCGGCTGTGATCGAAGTAGTCGTTCAGCAGCGAGTCGTAGAACCGTTTACGAAACAGGATGTCCAGGCCGAGCGTGGGCTCGTCGAGAACCAGGAGCCTCGCGTCAACCGCCATCACCAGCGCGAGATGCAGCTGGGTGACCATGCCCTTGGAAAGCTCCTTCACCCTGCTCGCGGGCTTGATGTCCGTCTTCTTAAGAAAGCCCTCCGCTTTCACCCGATCGAACCGCGGGTGCACGCCCGCGAGGTACTGGAGCGCCTGGGAAACCCGCATCCACCGCGGCATCACGGCGACGTCGGTGATGAAGGAGACATCGCGCATGAGCTGATCCCGTTCGGTCCAGGGGTCCCGCCCCAGGACTTTCAGCTCTCCCTCGTAGGCGGTGAGGCCGAGAATCGCGTGGAGCGCGGTGCTCTTGCCGGCGCCATTGGGGCCGACGATTCCGAGGATGCGTCCCTCTTCCACATGGAGGTCGATCCCGTTCAGGGCGACGGTCTTGCCGTAGCTCTTGCGGAGGCCGCGCGCTTCGATGGCGGGCATGGCTACGGCGCCTCTTCTTCGGGTTTCGATGGACGCGCGCCCGCCGGGGACGAAGCGGGAGCGGCGGGAGCGCCCGCGGCGGCGGCGGCGGCGAGCAGATCTTTCGGGGTCAGGCCGAGCCGCTGGATCGTCGCGGAAATCCGCGGCCACTGTTCCGCGATGAACTTCTGGCGCTCGGCATGGAGCAGGAGCTCTCGCGCGCCTTCGTTGATGAACATCCCCCGGCCCCGCCGGCTCTCGACGAGTCGCTCGTCGACCAGCTCCTGATAGCCCTTCAGGACCGTAATCGGATTGACGCGGTATTCGGCGGCGACGTTGCGGACGGACGGCAGCGGATCGCCCTCTTTGAGAACGCCGTCGAGGATCATTGCGACCACGCGATCCCGAAGCTGTCGATAGATCGGCTGACTGTCATTCCACTCACGCTCCATCACGGTTTCGAAGAAAGGAGGGGCCGGGGATCACACGGACCGGCCCCGCCCTCCAACTCGTGTGGCATCCCTGGTTCGAAGCACGGAGTTGTCATGTGGTGCTGTAGTTGACTACAACACTAGATCAATAGCAAGAGCTTTTTTTTCTCCTTTTCTCCGCCGGCCGCGGCCCGCGCCGCCCGGGGCGTTCTCCTGCCCGCTTCTGCGGCCAGCTCGCGGAAGGCCCTGCGGGGTGACGGATTCGGCTGCTCCCATCGGTTTCCTAGGGGAGTCTACGGCCCCCGGCCCTCCGGGTTTCATGCGGCGAGGACCGGCGCTCGGCCGGACGCCGGGTGACACGCGCGGCAAAGTCAGTCTCCGGTCGGTCGCCTTTCAAGCGGAATCCTTCGGCGCGTCGGGACGTGACCCCGAACCCGACGACGATCGCCGCGGGGGCCGCCGCGGGACGCGTCGTCCTGGCGCACGCCGGCAACTTGCATGACGGGACGCTGCAGGACGACGGACATTTCGCGACCGACCCGAAGGTGATCTCCTCCGACGGCACGCAGTTCACCATCCGGATCGCCGGCCAGTTCTCGGGAAGGGGATTCTCGCGCAAACGGCCGTCGAGCAGTCGGGCGCGGGCGGAGCCTGTCGCTACACGGTCGAATGGACCGGCACGCGGTGAATGGTTAGGGATTAGGGATTAGGGATTAGGGATTAGGGATTAGGGATTAGGGATTAGGGATTAGGGATTAGGGATTAAAAGAAAACTCGCAGGGCTCCGGCTTCTCCGCTCTTTTTCTTTTTCCTCGTCTGTCGCCTGTCGTCCGTCTTCACTTCACGAACTCGGCGAGCTTGCGCAGCCTGAAACCCGGGTCGCTCCCGAAGTCGTGGCGGAGCCAGCCGAGGTGTCCGGCCCCGAAGATCACCAGCACGCGGTCGTTCGGCGAGTCCACGATCCGGGAGACCGCGCTGAAGATCCGCATGTTCCGCCGGAACCAGTCGGAGACGAGGTCTGCGCCGGCCCAGTCGCCGGGCTCCCCGAGGTGCGCTTCCCGATAGTAAAAGCCGACATCCTCTGTGACCTTCTGGTCGGCGTTCATGGAGAGCAGCGCCTCGAGCACGGTGTGCGAGGCGAGATATTCGTTCTGCGCCTTCACCATGGTCCCGACGTCCGCCATGATCGCGTCGAGCTCCTTCGATCGCCCGCTCGCCTTCGCGAAGTTCACGACCCGCGGGAACGGGAAGTCGCCGTCCACGTCGGTCGCGTACACCGTCTTGTGGCCGAGCTCGCGGGCGAGGCGAAAGCCGATCTGTTCGATCTCGTTGCGCGTGAGCTCGTGCTTGCCGGCGAGGTATTCGGCGTAGGGCTTCGTGACGCGGTCCGCGGTCTCGGATTCCACCGCGATCTTCGTCGGGCGGAACCTCTTCAGAACTTCGGTGACCTCGGCGATCTCCGCCTGGCGTTTCGGGGTCAGCACGTCGTCGGCCTTCGTGTTGAAGAGGTCGTGCCCGGGATTGGCCATGTGGTACACGCCCAGCACCAGGACCTCGGCACGAGCGGCAGCCGGCTCCGGCCCCAGTGCGGCGGCAGATTGCCCCAGGGCGGAAATCGTCGTTCCCATGGCCAGCGCGAAGACGGCAACGGATCGCTTTCCCATGTCTCGGCTCCTTGAGTATGGAATCTCTCGAAACGCATGGAATCTCTGGAAGGGTTACGTGCGACGAACGGCAGAAGTTCTCTCGAAATACGAGCCGAACGTCGCCCGCCCTCTCCCAAGGCGCGGGAAAAGGGAAGCCGATTGCGCTTGCACCTGCAAACGCTCGAGCCAGGCTCCTCGACTCAGCGGAGCGGCTCTATCGGGGTCCGTTTCGGCTCCTTGCCGAAACGCGCCCTGGACCGCTCGATATGCTTTCGGATCTCGACGTCGCGATCCTTCGGCTCGGCGGTCGTGACCCAACCGTGGATCAGGCGCTCCGCGGCAGCGGTCACCTCGTCGACCGTACGTTCGAAGAGCTCCTCGTTCGCCTTCGAGGGCTTGTTCGCTCCGCTCAGTTTTCGGACGAACTGCACGGCCGAGGCGCGGATCTCCGTGGAAGTGGCAGGCGGCGCGAAGTTGGCGAGGGTTCGAATGTTTCGGCACATGCGGAGACTGTAATCGGGGCGACGTAAGACAGGCAAACAGGCGTTTCTCCCCTCCCCGGCGCGGGGGGGGGCCAGTGTGAGAACGGCTGAAGCCGTGACGCAGCGGACTCGGAGGGCATATCTTTGCGTCGCGGTTTTCGATCAGAGGTTGAATCCGCATTTCAGGAGGTGAACATGAATGCGAGAAAGATCCCGGACGGTTACGAGGCTCCCATCCCGTACCTGATCGTCGAGGGCGCCGCCGCGGCGATCGACTACTACAAAAAGGCCTTCGGCGCGAAGGAAGTCATGCGCATGCCCGGTCCCGACGGCAGGATCGGACACGCCGACCTCGTCATCGGCGGCGGACACGTGATGCTCGCGGACGAGTCGCCGCAAATGAACCATCGCGGTCCGAAGTCGTTCGGCGGCTCTCCCGTGAGCCTCTGCATCTACGTGGACGACGTAGACGCCGTCATGAAACGAGCCGTGGACGCCGGCGGGACTCTTACCCGCCCGGTCGAGGATCAGTTCTACGGGGACCGCACAGGCGGCCTCACGGACCCCTTCGGGCACATCTGGTTGGTGATGACGCACGTCGAGGACGTCTCGCAGGAGGAGATGGCAAAGCGCGGCGCGGCGATGGCTCCTTCGACGACCGCCTGATCGAGGGCTGACTCTAACCCGCCCGCGAGCCTCGGAAGCGCCGGCGCGCCGTGCGCTCGCAGAGCTGGCGGGGGCCGGCGTACCAATCTCGCGGCCTCGCCGGATCGCGAGCGGCCCGAAACCATCTCCAAGAATTTGCGCCGCGGAGGACTTCTGCTGCAGTAGGCTCCCGGATGAACCGATCAAACGATCAACCGGAGGCTTCATGGCAGACGATCCGCCGAAGGGCTCCGCGAAGCCCACCCGCCGGGCTTTTCTTCGAACCACGGGTACCTCGGCGGCAGCCGCCGTCATGGCGGCATGCGTGCCGCCCACCCAGACCGCTCCCGGGCAGAAACCCCCGGCGGCGGCCGCGCCAGCCGGAGTCGCGGAGGGACCCGGCATAGCCGGAGCGGTCCCGATCACTCTTCGGATCAACGGCAAGGACCGCCCGCTTCGCGTCGATCCCCGGACGACGCTCCTCGATTGCATCCGCGAGACCGTCGCTTTGACCGGAACGAAGAAGGGCTGTGATCACGGGCAATGCGGCGCATGCACGGTGAACGTGAACGGCCGGCGGGTGAATTCGTGCCTCAGCCTGGCGCTGATGCATGACGGCGAAGAGATCACGACAATCGAGGGCCTCGGCACGCCCGAGGCTCTGCATCCGATGCAGGCGGCATTCGTCGCCTGCGACGGTTACCAGTGCGGATACTGCACGTCCGGACAGATCATGTCGGCCGTCGCCTTGCTCAAGGAGCCCTGCGGTCCCGACGACACGGCCGTGAAGGAGCTGATGAGCGGCAACATCTGCCGCTGCGGCGCCTACCCCAACATCGTCGCCGCCATCCAGCAAGTGCGCAAGAACGCCTGAGGGCGAGAGGAACCATGCATACCTTCGAGTTCGTCCGGCCACCCGATTCCGCATCGGCCGTTGCGACCGCCGCAAAGGCGAAGACCGCCCAGCAGGGGGCCGACGTGCGGTTTATCGCGGGCGGGACGACGCTCCTGGATCTGATGAAGTTAAACGTCGAGACGCCCGGGCGTCTCATCGACATCAACCGACTGACGCTCGGCAAGGTCGAAGCGACCTCGGAGGGCGGGCTGTCGATCGGCGCCACCGTTCGCAATTCCGATCTCGCCCACCACCCGTCGGTGCAGCGGGACTACGCCGTGCTGTCCTCGGCGCTTCTCTCGGGCGCGTCGGCGCAGCTTCGCAACATGGCAACGACCGCGGGCAACCTGCTTCAGCGAACGCGATGCATGTACTTCCGCGACACCGCGATGCCCTGCAACAAGCGGGAGCCTGGAACCGGCTGTCCGGCCATCACGGGCAGCAACCGCATGCTCGCCGTGCTCGGCACGAGCGATCAATGCATCGCGAGCCACCCGTCGGACATGTGCGTTGCGATGGCGGCGCTCGAGGCGACGATCCAGGTGCAGGGACCGGGGGGCAAACGCGCGATCCCGATCGGCCAATTCCATCTCCTGCCCGGTAACACGCCCGGCCGCGAGACGGTGCTCGAACCGGGCGACCTCATCACACACGTCACGCTCCCGCCGCCCGTCGCGGGGAGCAAACAGGTCTATCTGAAGCTGCGCGACCGGGCGTCTTACGAGTTTGCCCTGGCGTCGGCCGCCGTCGTGATGACTGTCGCGGGCGGAAAAGTGACCCGCGCGCGCATCGCCCTGGGAGGCGTGGGGACGAAACCCTGGCGTTCCCCCGAGGCCGAAGCGGCGCTCGTCGGACAGGCTGCCGGCGCCGCGAGCTTTCGCGGCGCGGCCGAAGCCGCCATGCGCGGCGCAAAACCGCAGAGCGAAAACGGATTCAAGATCGAGCTCGCCAAACGCTGCCTCGCGCACGCGCTCCAGACCGCGCTGACCGCCTGACGCGCCGGGCCCTGTCTAAAGGACGAAGCATGACGACAACACCTGCAGCACCCGCAGCACAAGAGATCCCGACGACGTCACCGATCGGCCGGCCCACTCCGCGCGTGGACGGTCCCTGGAAGGTGAGCGGAAAGGCGCAGTACGCCGCCGACTTCCACTTTCCCGGCCAGCTCTACGCCGTTCCGGTCGAGGCGACGATCGCCAGCGGGCGAATCGTCCGGCTCGACACCGCCGCCGCGGAACAGATGCCCGGAGTGCGCGCCATATTCCACCGCGGAAACATCGGAAACATCTTTCGCTCCGTGCAGGGACAGGGGTTCGAAGGCATCGTCGACGAGCGCCGCCCGCCGTTCGAGGACGACGTCGTCCGGTACTGGGGCCAGTACATCGCTCTCGCGGTCGCCGACACCTTTGAAAGCGCGAAGGCGGCCGCCGATGCGGTGCGCGCGACCTATGCGAAAGAAAAGCACAACGTCGAAACGGACCTCAAAGCCGACGACGAGCCGGACGTCGTGGCGACGACGTTTGCCCCGACCAAACGCCTGCAGAGTGAGCGCGGGAATGCCGAAAGCGCCTTCTCGAGGGCGCCGGTCAAGCTCGACCAGACCTACGTCACGCCGACCACGACGCACAACCCCATCGAGCTGCAGTCGGCGACGGCGATCTGGGATGGCCAGATGTTGACCATCTACGAGGAGTCCCAGGCCATCTTCAACCTCCGGGGCGTCCTCGCGCAGACGTTCGGCCTGCCGAAGGAGAACGTCAAGGTCATCACCCGGTTCGTCGGCTCGGGATTCGGCAGCAAGCTCTGGCCCTGGACGCATTGCGCGCTGGCCGTCGCGGCCGCGCGGAAGCTCGGGAAACCGGTCAAGCTCGTCATCAGCCGCAAGATGATGTTCCAGACGGTCGGTCACCGTCCGCGCACCCGGCAGCGCGTGCGCCTGGGCGCCACGGCCGCCGGGAAGCTCGTCTCGCTCCAGCACGACTACGTCAACCACCAGGCGATTCTCGACAACTACCACGAAGATTGCGGCGAGGCGACGGCGTTCCAGTACAGCGTGCCGAA
This sequence comes from Thermoanaerobaculia bacterium, assembly GCA_038229875.1. Taxonomy (GTDB): domain Bacteria; phylum Acidobacteriota; class Thermoanaerobaculia; order UBA5066; family Gp7-AA6; genus JALYUA01. Next base: position 23,746 of record JBBROA010000034.1, read on the forward strand.
TCTCCGAGTGGCGTTCGGCCGCGCCCGTCGAAACGTCGGTTCGCCGACGGCCATGCGCGGCCCGGGCGCCGTCCCCGGCCTCTATGCGACCGAGTCGGCGCTGAACGAGCTGGCGGACCAGCTCAAAATGGACCCGGTCCAGCTGCGCATCCTGAACGAGCCGAAGATCGACGAGTCACTCGGCCTTCCGTTCTCATCGCGCCACCTGGTCGAGTGTTTCCAGCTGGGAGCCGAAAAATTCGGATGGTCCAGACGCACCGCCGGCGTCGGCTCGATGAAGCGCGACGGCCTGACCCTCGGCTGGGGAACGGCCGGCTGCGCATGGGTCGCCGCGCGGTTCCCCGCCGAAGCCACCGTCGAGCTCCGCGACGACGGCACCGCGCGCGTCGCGTCGGGCACGCAGGACATCGGCACCGGCACGTACACCATCCTCGCGCAGCTGACCTCGCAGAAGACCGGTGTACCGCTCGCGAAGGTCGAGGTCGCTCTCGGCGACACATCGCTTCCTGAGGGGCCGATCTCGGGCGGCTCGATGGTCACGGGGTCGATGGTCCCGGCCGTCTTCGCGGCGGCGGACAACGCGATCACCTCGCTGCTGACGATCGCGACCTCGACGCCCGGATCGCCCTTCGAGAAGCGCAAAGCCGACGAGCTGAAATTCGAAGGTGGCCGCGTTTTCGTCAAGGCCGCGGGCCCCGCTGGCGGCGTGCCGTTTACCGATCTGCTCCGGCGCGCCAACGTCCGCATGGTCACCGGCAGCGGCAAGTCCGAATCGACGTTCGGCAATCCCACGCCGAAGTTCTCGACGCACTCGTTCGGGTGCCATTTCGTCGAGGTCACGTGGCAGCCCGAGATCGCCCGACTGCGCGTCAGCCGCGTCGTAACGGTCATCGATGCCGGGCGCATTCTGAACCCCCTCGCGGGCCGGAACCAGGTCGAAGGCTCGGTCGTGATGGGAATCGGCATGGCGCTGTTCGAGCACACGACCTACGATCCGCAGAACGGCGCGCCGATCAACAGCAATCTGGCCGACTACGTGATGGCGGTCAACGCCGACGTGCCACCGATCGACGTGCACTTCCTGAACTATCCCGACAAGGAGATCAACGAGCTGGGCGCTCGGGGGATCGGCGAAATCGGCCTCGCCGGCGTGGCGCCCGCGATAACGGCGGCGGTCCACCACGCAACCGGAATTCGGGTGCGGGAGCTGCCGGTGAAAATTGAGAATCTGCTGGTGTGAGGCGTGAGGTGAGTCTCCTTCCTTGAAACCCAGGTTCTTCGCAACCCCGGCGGCTTTTCGCGCGTGGCTCGAGGCGCGCCACGAGACCGCGAAGGAGCTCCTCGTCGGCTTCCACAAGAAGGCAAGCGGCAAGACGAGCATCACGTGGCCCGAATCGGTCGACGAGGCTCTCTGCTTCGGCTGGATCGACGGGGTGCGCCGCCGCCTCGATGAGACCGCCTACACGATCCGCTTCTGTCCCCGCCGGCCCACGAGCATCTGGAGCGCCGTCAACGTCGCGCGCGTCGCGGAGCTGACGTCGCTCCAACGCATGCGTCCGGCAGGCCTCCGCGCCTTCGCCCTCCGGACCCCGGAGCGCACCGGCATCTACGCCTTCGAGCGGCACGAGGCGGCGACGCTGACACCCGCGCAGGAGAAGACCCTGCGCGCCAACCGCCGAGCCGCCGCGTTCTTCGACGCGCAGCCGCCCGGATACCGGAAGACGGCGATCCACTGGGTCGTGAGCGCGAAGCGGGAGGAGACGCGCGAACGGCGACTTCAACATCTCATCGCCAACAGCGCGGCGGGTCAAAGAATCGGACCCCTCCGGCGGCCGGTGGATTGATCGATTATCCGGCGTCGAAAGAACCGACGTGCGTCCTCTGTTCTCCTATCTCCACGCGAGAACCAGTGAGCCTCCGACGATGAGCGCACCGCCGACCCAGTTCTGCCAGGTCAACCGCTCGTGCAGAAACACTACCGCGAGCACGATCGCGAAAACCACACTGAGCTTGTCGATGGGAGCGACCCTCGCGACCGGGCCTAGCTGGAGAGCCCGGAAGTAGCAGAGCCACGACGCCCCGGTGGCCAGACCCGACAGAACCAGAAAGAGCCACGTCCGGGAAGGAACTGACGACAGCGGCTGCGCGTTCCGGAACAGGGCCACGGACCACGCGAAGATGAGGATGACGACCGTGCGAATTGCGGTAGCCAGGCTCGAGTCCACCTCCTGGACGCCGACCTTCGCGAGAATCGCGGTCACGCCCGCAAACGCGGCGGAGAGCAATGCCCATCCGAGCCAGCTCAAACGTCCTCCATTGGGGCCAGGTCTTTATTATACACTATGGCCGCCTCCGCCCGCACTCCCGGCGCATTGTTCCCGCGTCCAGGAGCGGCGGACTGAATGTGCGCGAGCTCTGCTCTTTCCCGTTCAGTGAACCGAGAACCTACTCCCGGCCGCCGCGGATCCCCTGGACCACCCGCTCGCAGTCATCGTTGATTCGCTGGCGATCGATCTTGTATTCGCCCTCGGCCTTCTCCCGTTCGGCGGGTTCGTGGTGCTGTTTCATCGCGTCGCGAAAAAGGATCTCGCATTCCGCCAGCCTCGCCGCGGCGACCCGCCGGGCTTCGGCGATCTCTTCCTTCTGCTTCGCGGTCAGCGGCTTGTCCTTCGCTCCCCCCGGGTCGGAGGCGCGGAGCCGTTCCATCGCGAGCTCGAACGAGGACTTGGGCATCTTGGCCATCAGAGAATGCTATACGACCCGTCCTCCCTCTCCCGGCGGACAGAACATGCCAACGGGTGCGAAGGGCGGATGTCAGTCGCTGACGTGCGACATGGCCCGATGGAGCCACACGAGCATTCTCCTCAGCGGGTCGATCCGGGGACGTCCGGGACGGCCTCCGGGCGAATCCGGTTTGCCGCGGCCTGCCGCTCGAGGCGCCTGTAGATCTGCTCCACGGCGACGATCCGTGGCTCCATCCGATGGAGATTTCTCGTCCCACGAAATGCTTCCAGGGCTGCGGCCGAGAGCTCCTGCACGGCCGCGACCCACTCCGGCCAGGCGGGAAGGCGGGACAGGCGACCGCCATAGTATCTGTCGAATTGCTCCACGAGGTAGTGGACGGAGCGATCTTCGACGGGGGCGCGACGTTCGGAGTCGAGAGTCATGACCGCGAACGGGACGAGCATCTCGCGGGTGGTCGCCGCGACCGCCGGCACAGGCGAATGCGGGCGCGCGCCGAACCCGAGACGCGCCGCTTCCCACGCGGACACTCCGGCAACGCCGACAGATGGATCCGCCGGAAACCACTCTTCCGAAGATGGGTCATAGATTTCCAGCCAACGATGGTCGTTATGCCGGCGCCCGAAGACGGACGCACGGGCCCCTTTCTCGCGGACGATCGCCTCCGCGTCCCGTTGCCGCCGGTCGCTGCGAGGCTGGACGTTCAGCTCGGCGACCCACCGGACTCGCAGATCGATCGATTCGAGCAGAAAAGCGAGCACGCTCGCGAGCTCCGCGCAATTGCCTCCCCGCCGGGCGAGCACTTCCTCCGGCGTGCGCCGAACGTAGTCGGTAGATGTCCAGGCGAGGTTCGTCTGCGACCAGTCGATCAGCCGCCGCGTCTTTTCGAGCGCCGAGCCATCGCCGGCGATGTGCCGGGCGAGAACCGCGGGAGACTCCGCCGGGGCGCCGGTGTCGCGCAAAACGGCTCCCTCGGCTAAAGAGGCGCAAGCCGCGAGAAGGGCGAGACAGACGATTCGGTGCATCGCTTCCGGGATACGCAGAGACACGGCTGGGGTTTCGGAGATTGTCCCAGTCCCGCCTGTGGGGTCCCCGGCGCCGTCCCTCGCGCACTCCTTCGCACAAGAAGCTGGAAGCTTCGATCAGCGCTTTCCTTTTGCCGGAGCGGTCGCTCCAAGAAGATCCAGCGCGGGTTGTAAAGCAGCCGCTCAAACATCTCGGTCATCCGCTTCGGAGGTGGCGCGACGGTTTGGAGCCAGTTGTCGAATTCGGATCCGAGGATGCCCAATCCGAGAATCGCCGCCACCTTCCCCGCAAGAACGGCTGCCCGGAAAGGACGCAACGGAAAAACTCGCGACCAGGGAAGCCGCGTCTTTCGCCGCGCAACCGGCCGGACGAGCAGCACCGCCGGTCGCGCCGGTCGCATCGAACGGATCGTCATTGAAGCTGGCCATCCCGGCTGCCCTTCAACGTCTAACCCTCATGATCGAATAGAACCCGGGTCTCGGAACTCCGCAAGCTGTCGGGGACGTGGCGTCGGCTGAGGCGCCTTCAGAAACGCCCGCAGGCAGGCCCCTGCGCGGCTTGGAACGAAAGTTGAAGGAAGGCGAGGGCGACAGGAAGGCAATGATCTCGAAAATCGGCAAATACGAGGTTTTACGCAAGGTCGGCACCGGCGGCAGCGGTTCGGTGTACGAAGCTCGGGATCCGTTGATCCGCCGCACAGTCGCGGTAAAGACTTGCGAAGCGAAGGATCCGGAGGTGCGCGCGCGATTCTTCCAGGAGGCGCAACTCGGGGGGAGCCTGCGGCACCGGAACATCACGACCGTTTACGACTTCGGCGTCGACGACGGCATGTCCTACATCGTTCAGGAGTTTTTAGACGGCGAAGACCTCGACCGGATCATCGCGCGCCGGGACCCGCTGCCGCTCATCGAGAAGCTACAGATCCTGATCGGCATCGCGTACGGGCTCGAATACGCCCACAACGCCGGGATCGTTCACCGGGACGTGAAACCGGGGAACATCCGGATCCTCTCCGACGGAACGGTCAAGTTGATGGACTTCGGTATCGCGAAGCTCGCGGCGACGGGGTCGAACAGAACCGGCCGGAACATGGGTACCCTCGCGTATCTCGCGCCGGAACGGATCCTCGAGCAGCCTGTGGACGCGCGCGCGGACATCTTTTCATTCGGCGTGGTCGCTTACGAGCTTCTCGCGGGAAGACGGCCGTTCGAGGGCGAGATCGAGGAAGAGCTCTTCCACAGCATCGTGAGTGCGGACCCTGTTCCCCTCTCCGAGATTGCGTTGGATGTTCCCCCTGCGCTGGCGTCGATCGTCGACCGCGCGCTGCAGAAAGCGCCCGAAGATCGGTACCCCTCCATCGAGCCGATGCGCAAAGCCTTGCTGGCGGCGTTCCGCAGTTTGTTCGGCGGCGATGCGCTGCCGGCCGCCGCGGGCGGAACCTCCGACGTTCTAATGGGGGGCGTTCCTCACGACGTCGACCGGACCCGCGATCTGCTCGACAGAATGCCGCAGACGGAACGGGGGATTGAAAGACTGCCGCAGGCGCGCGAGGTTGATATTCCTCCTCCGGCGCCAAACCCGGTCCTGACACCGGAGTCGAGCCCTGTGCTACCCCCCGCAGCCCCACGGCGCGGAATTGCTCCCGCGGTGCTGGTGAGCGTCGGGATCGCGTTCGCGTTCGTAGGACTGCTCGTCTGGGGCGGGGCCGCGCTCCTTCGCGCGCGACCGGGCTCTTACGCCGCAAACGGAGAAATCTCTCCAGGCCCCACGCGGCCCGCGACCGCGTCGATCCCGCCGGTGTCTTCGGACGCCGCCGCTCGACTCGCTTCAAAAAGCGAGGCACCCGCTCCCGAGCCCTCCGCCGTTGCCGAGGTCGCTCCCCCGCCGCCGGTTTTGCAGGCGCGACGGAACACGCCGCCCGTTCGACAACCCGCCGGTGCGGCCCGCCAGGTGGCCCCGCGTGTCGTGTCGAAGAGCACCTCGCGTTACGCGCGCGCCGCCGACGAGCCCGGTCTCTCGGCCGACACCCGGGCGGCGATTTATCTCTCGGGCGCGTGGGAGCGATACCGGGCGGGCGACACGTCGGCAGCCCGGCAGATGCTCTCTTCCGCCTTCGCCCTGCGGAAGGACCTCGCCATCGATTCGAGCCAGTACGACGCGGGGTTCCGTCGTCTCGCCACCCGCGTCCGATCGGAAAGAACACCCGCCTCTTAGACGCGGTGGGGCTTTAGATCGGTCCGTTCGGCTGGAGCGCCTTCCCGGAGCGAGGAAGGCGTTCGAAATCAGGGTTTCGGGTCTGACCCCCTCTGAACCTGAACCTATCGCCCCGCAAAAGGACTATTTAAACGATCTATGACAACCACAACATCCGATCGCAAACGCATTCTGAGCATCGAGCAGGCCCCGCCCCGCCACTGGGTCGGCAACGGCTTCCCTGTCAGCTCCATGTTTTCGTACGATTCCGCCCCGTCTTTGAGTCCGTTCCTGCTTCTCGACTACGCGGCGCCCGCGGACTTCCTTCCCGCCTTGACCCCCCGTGGCGTCGGCGAGCATCCGCACCGCGGTTTCGAGACCGTGACGGTCGTCTACCAGGGCGAGGTCGAGCATCGGGACTCGACCGGAAACAAGGGCCGGATCGGCCCGGGCGACGTCCAGTGGATGACGGCCGCGGCCGGCATCGTTCACGAGGAGAAACACGGCCGTGAGTTCACCGCGAAGGGCGGCACGATGGAGATGGTGCAGCTCTGGGTGAACCTGCCCGCGAAGCTCAAGATGACCCCGCCCGGATATCAGGACATCGTGAGTCCCGCCATCCCCGCGGTCACGCTCGGCGCCGATGCCGGGACCGTACGGGTGATCGCGGGCCAGTTCGAGACGGCCAGGGGCCCCGCTCGCACGCAGACCCCGATCGATCTCTGGGACATGCGGCTCGAGAAGAAGAAGACGGCGAACTTCCGCATTCCGGAGGGGCACGCGGCCGCGCTTCTTTTCCTTCGCGGGGGCGGGCTCGTCAACGGCGCCGACGCGGTCAACGAGGGAGACCTCGCGGTGCTGGACCGTCACGGCGAAGCGGTCTCGATCGAGGCCGCGGCCGATTCGACCATCCTCGTGCTGTCGGGAGCGCCGATCGACGAGCCGGTCGTCGGCTACGGGCCGTTCGTCATGAACAGCGAAGCCGAGATCCGAAAGGCGATGGAGGATTATCGGAGCGGACGGATGGGGAGCCTGTAAGCAGAGAGGCAGCGTTGGCCCCATTTCTTCCCGATCGCGCGCACGACGGAGCCGGCCCATCGAGCGGGAGGTTCTCGCGAGAATTCCGCGCGCCGATCGTGCGAGGCTGCATCAGGTCTTTCGGGGCTTGATCGAGGTGCCATGACCGAGCTTCAGTACTGGATCGGCTGCGCTTCGCACGATCACGTCCTCGCGGGCGTCGAGGGGGGATTCTGCCAGCTGAGCCACGGCCGGCCCGATGCCCTGCGACGGATGCGGAAGGGAGACTGGATCGCCTACTACTCCGGGCGCGAACGGTTTCAGCAGAAAGAGCCCTGCCAGAACTTTACCGCGGTCGGCCGGATCACGGACGACGAGCCCCGCCAGGTCACGGCTCGAGGGGGCTTCCGTCCGTATCGGCGCGACGTGCGTTACCTCCGCGGCCGGCCGGCCGATATCCATCCGCTCATCCCGAAGCTTCGATTCATCTCGAACAAGACGCAGTGGGGGCTCCCGCTCCGCCGCGGGTCTGCCCTCGTCTCCGAAGCCGATTTTCAACTCATCGCCCTGGCCATGCTCGGGCGACCGATCCGAATGCCGAAACGCTAGCGAAGATTCCCGTCGATACTCTCAGCCTGCGGGCCTCCCGACAGCAACGAACGATGGCTGGAATGCCGCCAATCCTATGAGTTTTCCCGAACGGACGCGCCTGATCGTCGTTCCGCTCGTCGACGCCGGCGACGGGAGAGTCCTCCTCTGCAAGATGGCGCCCGATCGTGGTGTCTTTCCCGGGCAGTGGGCCCTCCCGGGCGGAGGAGTCGAGCCGGACGAACGCATCGAGGACGCGCTTCGCCGGGAGGCGCGGGAAGAGCTCGGGATCCAAATCCGATCGGTCGTCCCTCTGTTCTTCAAAGACGCGGTGCTCGAGAAAGCCTTTTCTGATGGATCGAAGGCCCTTCTCCACATGGTCTTTCTCGTCTGCGTCTTACCGCTGCGCGCTCGCGTCACTGTCGATTCGATTGAACGAGGAGTTCAGCGATTTCTTGTGGGCGGGCCCGTCCGACCTTCCCGAACTTCTTCTCAATCCGCTCACCCGCGAGACCCTCATGAGCGCCGCCTACCTCGCCGACTCGGGTCCGTCCGGAGACGTTCCGGACCCGAGTCAGCGACCGGCTCCTTGACGGGGTTCAGCGCGCGCGGGCGACGACCGGATCCATCCAACGACGCTGGATTCCCTTGACGCTCAGCGCCTGATAGATGCCCGAGATCGCGACGAGCACATAGACCGCGGACGTGACCGTGTTGGTTTCCCCGAACCGTAGCCCGAACAGCGCGGCGACGAGATCGAACTTCGCGATTCCCACGAGCCCCCAGTTGAGCGCTCCCACGACGACGAGGACGGCGGCGATAACATCGAATTTCTTCATGAATAGAACCTCCTGGATGTGAATGTAGTTCAAATTGTTTTGAATGACAGTAAAATCAGGCGCGGATCGAAAGTCGTTTGATCGTCGAGAAAAAAAGGCCGCCAGATTTGAACGTGAAGAACAAAGAGGTGAATGCGTGCTCTCCCCAACGCTCCAGGAAGGACTGAAGCCGTACCGCATCGGCGAAAAACTTCGGGCTCTCCGCCTCGGAAAGAAGCTCGGCTTAGTCGAGCTCGGCCGGCATACGGGGCTGTCTCCCGCTCTGCTGTCGAAGATCGAGCGCGGAAAGCTCTATCCGCCGCTGCCGACCCTGCTGCGTATCGCGCTCGTTTTTGGAGTCGGCCTCGACCACTTCATCTCTGACGAGCGGCGGCACAACCCGGTCGCGATCGTTCGAAAGAGCGAGAGGAAGCGATTTCCGGAGAGGCCCGGCGCCAGGGAGCCGGCGTATGAGTTCGAGTCGCTCGACTTTGCTGCCCTCGAGCGGAAGATGAGCGCGTACTACGCCACGTTCCGCCCGATCTCCGCGGAAACCGCCCGGCCGCACAACCACCCGGGCGCCGAGTTCCTCCACGTGCTCCATGGCCGCCTCGCCCTCCGCGTCCGGGAGGAAGACCATGTCCTCGAGGCCGGCGACTCGGTCTATTTCAACTCGTCCGTGCCCCACAGCTACCGCGCGATGGGCCGCGGCGCCTGCGACGCGCTCGTCGTCACCACTCCGTAAAGGCTGGATGGGGACAAATCCGAAATCCTGATTTGACTCACTCGACGAGCGAACTCGAGCTTGAGGTTTCCATCCACGCCGTCAAGTCTGCTGTGATCAGGTCCGCGGGGAAGAAACGGTGATCCTGAATCCGTCAGGATCCTGCACCCTGAAAATCCGCGCTCCCCAGGGCGTATCCGTAGGCTCCGTGGCCAGAGTTCCGCCGACAGACCGGATCCGGTTTGCCAACTCATCGACGCTCTGGTCCGTGGTGAACTGCAGGGAGAACCCTTCGCCTTTCACGCGTTCCCATCCCCGGGCGCCGTCATCCTGGCCGATCAGGATCCGCACGTTCCCGGCTTTCAGCGACACGGCCATCAGCTTTCCCTCGCGCTCGTGCCGGCGGTCCTCGGAAAAACCCATCACGTCGCGATACCAAGCCAGGCTCTTCGGGAGATCCGCCACCGTCAACGACGCCTCGAGGCTGAGCGCACGGAAGGACGCCGGCGCGGCGGCAGGATCGCGGAGACCGGAATCGTTATTCATGGAACAAGTATCTCCGGGACCGGAGTGTGCGGGCGAGCGACAGCTTGTTGCCTATCCGCGTCGCGCCCCCCGTTCGACGAAATCAGGATTTCGGGTCTGACCCCAATTGCCTCACAGGGAGAGGCAGAAGCTCACTTTTCCAATCTCACCTTCTTCAACAGCGCAGCGAAACGCGGTTCCGGGCGGAGAGGGTCGAAGGTTCGGTCGTTCTTGAGCCATCCCAGCCACTGGGAGTCGGCCGCATACGCCTTTTCCAGGTAATCCAGCGCGCGTGCGCGATCGCCCAGGCCGAGGTAGACGAGCGCCAGGTTGAACGGCGTCACAGAACCGCGCAACGACCTCTTCTTCAGATCCTCGAGCTCCGCCATCGCGCCCGCCCGGTCGCCCGAAGCTCCATAGGCGTACGCGAGCCACGCGGACACGAACGCCGGCGATTCCATCGCCTTGGCCTTGCGGAACATCAGGACCGCGTCACGCACGTTGCCCTCTTGAAGGGCGATACAGCCGGCTTCCCAGGGAGCGAAAAACAAGGTCGGATCGAGATCGGCGGCTCTCCTCACCAGATCCTTCGCGGCCTGGTACTTCCCCTGGAAGGAGAGCCCGACGCTCGAGTCGAGGGGAATCTGGGGGGAAAGCGGGTCGAGCTCGGCCGCTCGCGTGCCCTCCGCGATCGCTTCGTCGAACCTTCCCTGAAGGGCGAGACCAATGCCAAACTGGTCGTGGGCGAATGCGTAATTCGGATTGAGCGCAAAAGCGCGACGAAACTCGACCTCAGCGCCTGCCCAATCGTATTCGTACCAGAGCTTGAAGTTGGCAAGCGAGGTGTGAGCTTCGGCGGATTGGTCATCCAGCTCGATGGCCTTCTCGGCCGCGCTTTTTGCCTTGGGCCTCGCCTCCGAGCCGGTCCAGACTCCCTCGTTGTAGCCCGCCCAGAGATAGGCGTCAGA
>JBBROA010000035.1:0-33675 GCA_038229875.1 Thermoanaerobaculia bacterium
GGTGGTTAAGCTCGCCCCGAGAGGAGTCTCCCGACCAGAGGGAGGGAGGAGCCTCTCGGGGCGGGAGCCGAAGCGAACAAAGGGACGAGCCGAGCGGTCGAGCCGACAGGCGAGCCGCTCGGCGGTCGGCGAAGCCGACGTCCCGTAGTGAGCAGAGGCGACGGTAGGGCTATCATCCCCAATAACGTGTCATCGGGAACATCGCTCGCGGTGCGCGCCCTTGGCCCCTACGGGGGCTCTGCACCGGGTTACCGGCTCACGACCTTCCTGATTGACGGCGAATCCGCGCTCGACGCCGGTTGCCTGACCGACACGCTTCCCTTGCCCGCCCAGCGCCGCGTGCGCCGCGTGTTTCTCACGCACGCGCATTTCGATCACGTCGCCTCGCTTCCGATGCTGATGGAGAACCTCTACGGACAGGGCCCCGGCCTCGACATCCTCGCTCCCGAGCCCGTTCTGGCGACGATCGGGCGCGACATCCTGAATGGAAGGATCTGGCCCGACTTCCGCCGGCTGCCATCGCGAGAGCACCCGAGCGTCCGGCTGCGGGTGTTGCAGGAGGGCCGTCCCTACCGGGCGGGCAGCGTGACGTTCACTCCGTTCCCCGTCAGCCACGTGGTGCCGGCGTACGGGTACATCGTTTCGAAGCCGGGCCGCTCGGTGCTCTTCTCGGGAGACACCGAACAGACCGACCGCCTCTGGGACGCGGCGCGCCGGGCAAAGAATCTGAAGGCGATCTTTCTCGAGCTTTCGTTTTCCGACACGCAGCTATCGATCGCTCGCGTGTCACGGCACCTGACTCCCTCGATGGTCCGCGAGGAGCTGCCAAAGGCTCCCCCACGCGTGCCGATTTTTCTGTACCACATGAAGCCGCCGTCTCTCTCGCGCATCCGTCGCGAGATCGCGGCCGCGGACGAGCCGCGCCTGCGGCTGCTCGAATCCGAGAGGGGATTTCGGTTTTAGCCGCGCTTCTTCGCCACTCAGGCGGAGCGACATGAGCCGTGCCCGTCGATGCTCTCGGGGGCGCCAGGTCGAATGGAGGCCGATTCGGTATCAGGCATCGCCCACCCGCCTCGACCAGGCCAGCAAATCCAGCGCCAGCGTTCCGGCGAGGCGGCCTCGCAGGGAGTCGTTCCGGAGAAGATCGGGACGCGGGCCGTTCAGCGTCGCGCGACGGACCAGCCAGGTCCGTCCGATCAGCTCTTCGACGTCCCAGGAGGATCGCTGGTTCCCGCGCCGGACGGAGAGGCTGCGGGCGCCGTCGTCCGCGGAGACAATCTCTTCGAGCGGCGGGGAGACGGGAGAGGGTGCGTCGGCTTCCCGCGGAAGACTCAGGCGCGCGATCCAGGAACGCGGACCGGTTCGCTCGTTCTCGACCGTGGCAACGCCCTCGTGGAGACGCGCATAGCTTTCGGGAGAGGCGAGCGCCGCGAAGGCCTGATCGGCGCCGCCAGGTGTCTCGAGAAAAACCTCGACCCGCGCGTCGGGACTCTCCGGGTCCGCGTCTCCGACGGCGGAGAACGCCTGCTCGAGGACCCCGGCATCGATTCCGGAGAGCTCCGCCAGCACCCTGGCCCGTGGTGCGGGGAGCGGAATCCGCGTGCGCGAGTGAAGATCGTCGACACGCGCTTCGCCCCGGGCAAAGGAAAGAACGCGGTTGTCGAACGCTCGGCGGAAGACGACGCCGCTTAGAAACTGAGAGTCCCGCCGGAACGTCGCTTGCCACTGCGCGGCAAACTCCTCGTCGCTCACGGCGGCGTCGAACAGCTCGAGCGATCGCGGACCGATCGGAACGCCGCCCTCGAGGTTCACCGCCCAGCCCCGCGGGGTCGCCGTGACGGACACCGCGCCGAGCGAGGTTTCCGTCCGAAGCTCCCGACGGGGCAGAAGCGCCGGAAGCGGAAACCCGACGTCGCAGATCCACTCTTCTGCGCCGAGGGTGACGAGGAGGCTCGCGTGATCGAAGTCCGCCAGCACGCGGCCGAGGATGCGTCTCGTCTGGAATCCCAGCGCAGCCAGCAGCGCGTCGAACGCGGCGACCCGGGCGAAGCAGGTGCCGCCCGTTCCGGACTCGAGACGCTCGCTCCAGAAGGTTTCGGGCAGCCGCGGTTTGCGGGCGGGATCCGGCTCCCGGCGGTCCCGGACGATTTTCGACGCGGACTCGAATGGGACGCGCTCGTTGAAGCGCAGAAAGAGCCGCTCGAGGTATCCGATTCCCGGGTCCGCGCGCGAGACCTCGAGATCATCGAGGATGTCGTCGACGGGAACGGTCAGCGTTTCGATGTGAGTTTCTCGACCAGCGCGCCGATCTTCGCGCGAGCCTCGGGGCCGAACCAGAAATCGAGAAACGGGTCCTCGCGGGCGGCCGCGTCGAATCGCGCGAGCGCGCCGGCCCGCGAGCGCCGCTTAATCTCCGCATAAGCGGCGCGAGGCCGCTGGCCCAGAAGCGCCGCCCGCTCCGCCGCGCGGTCGAGCAGGTCTGCCGGCGGAACGATCGCGTCGAGGAGCCCGATCGCCTCCGCCCGGTCGAATGTCAGGTTCTCGCCTCCCGCTCCGAGCCGCTCGGCGCCGCGATCCCCGAGCAGGTAACGGAAGATCTCGAAAAGCGGCAGAGGAATCGGGACCGCGAGCGCCACCTCGGAGAGCCCGAGCCGGCCCTCCCCCGCTGCGGCGATTCGCTCGTCGGCCGCCGCCGCGACGATCAGGCCGCCGGCGATCGCGTGGCCCGGAAGGGCGGCAACGAGCGGCCCCTCGTACGTGAACGCCTCGCGCACGAGGGCGGTGTATCGCGCCAGGAAATCCGCCATGCCGGCACGGTCCCTGCCGATCAGGGCCGGGAGGTCCCAGCCGCCCGAGAAGATTTTCTGCGAGGACGTCACGACGACCGGCGCGCCCGACGCGAGATTCAAAGCGTCGCGCAGATCTTCGATCAGCTCGGGCGAGATCGCGTTGGCGCGAGGCCGGTCGAGAGTCAGAACCACGACGCCCGAAGACAAGTCCTCTCGTACGACGAGGCTCATCGCGCGGGCCCCCGCGTCATCGCCACGATGGCGACGGGCGCTTCCGATTCCGCCGCTCCAAACGCCAGACGGTGAACGCGCTCGTCGCGGGTCAGCTCCGGGTGAAACGTCGCGGCGACGATGTTTCCCTGCCGCACGAGGACCGGCTCCCCTTCCCTTGTTCCCAGGACTTCGACCCCCGCCCCGACGTCCCGGATCCGCGGCGCTCGGATGAAAACCGCCGGGACCGGGCTGCCGAGCGTCGGGGCGTCGACCGTCCCGATGAACGATTCCGCCTGGCGGCCGTACGCGTTGCGTTCGATCGAGATGTCCACGAGTCCGAGCGCCTTCTGGGCGGGGTTTAAGACTTCGCGCGCTAGAAGGATCGCGCCGGCGCACGTACCGAGAACCGGGCGTCCCGTTTCCACGAACCGCTTCAGGGCCTCCTCCCAGGGAGCGAGCTCGAAGAACTTCCACAGAGTCGTCGATTCGCCGCCCGGGAGGATCAGCCCCGCCGCATCGGCGATCTCCTCGGGTTTTCGCGCCTCGAACGAGGCGATCCCCATGCGGTCGAGCGTCTGGCGATGCGCTTCAAAGTCGCCCTGGAGAGCCAGTACCGCTATAGGACCCGCCGGGAGTATCACCATCCCCGCGTCTGCAGCTGCTCTTCCACGGGCAGACTGGCCGCGTCGATTCCCTTCATCCCGGCGCCCAGAGACTCTTCCGCTTCGACGAGAGCGTCGGCATCGCGCCAGTGGGTGGCCGCTTTGACGATCGCGCGCGCGCGGGCCTCCGGATCATCGGACTTGAAGATTCCGGAGCCGACGAAAAGCGCCTCGGCCCCGAGCGACATACAGAGGGCCGCGTCGGCGGGAGTGGCGATCCCGCCGGCCGCGAAGTTGGGGACCGGCAGCTTGCCCGTCTCGGCGACGGCGACCACGAGCTCGTACGGCGCCTGGAGCCGCTTGGCCTCGCGCATCCGCTCGTCGCGGCCCATGAGCGTTAAGTTGCGCATCTCGCGTCCGATCTCCCGCAGGTGCTTCACAGCGTGCACGACGTCGCCGGTGCCGGCCTCCCCTTTCGTGCGGATCATCGCCGCGCCTTCGCCGATGCGGCGAAGCGCTTCGCCCAGGTTCCGGCAACCGCAGACGAACGGGATTTGGAAATCGTGTTTGTAGACGTGGTTCTCCTCGTCCGCGGGAGTTAAGACTTCCGACTCGTCGATGAAGTCCACCTTCAGGGCTTCGAGAATTCGAGCCTCGGCGGAGTGCCCGATGCGGCACTTGGCCATGACGGGGATCGAGACCGCGTTCTGGATCTCGCGGATCTTCGAGACCGGCGACATCCGCGCGACTCCCCCGTCGCGGCGGATGTCCGCGGGGACGCGCTCGAGCGCCATCACCGCGGCGGCGCCCGCCGCCTCGGCGATCTTCGCCTGCTCGGCGTTGACGACGTCCATGATGACGCCGCCCTTCAACATCTCGGCGAGCCCGACCTTGACCCGGAAGCTTTCGTCCTGGTTCATACCGTTTCTCCTCGTTCCCCGGCGTTTCGATTCCGAATGTCGGCGCAAAGAATTCAGACCACGGGCGCGGAGTGCACCGCGCGTCCCCGCACGGCGTGGACCGCTTCCGCAAGAAGGGCGATGCCCCGATCGATGTCGCGTTTGTCGACGCGGGAGATCGAGAGCCGGACGTTCGGGCGGTCTTCGCCGCGCGGGTCGAAATCCGCGCCGGGAGCGACCCCGACGCCGCGCGCAGCCGCGGCCGCGGCCACGGCTCGGCCGGATGTGCCCGCTGGCAGGTGCAGCCAGAACAGCGCGGACCCGATCTCGCCGCCCCACCACGACAGGTCCGGCAGGTGGGCCCGAAGCGCACGGACCCCCGCGATCCGGCGGGTTTCCACTTCGAGACGCCGGCGGCGGCGCGCCAGACGGTCGGCGCCCGCCCGGAGGAAATCCGCGACGGCGGCCTGGATCGGAAGGGGAGTCTGGAAATCGGCGGTCTTCTTGACGCGGGCGAGGCGCTCGATGATCGGGGCCGGCCCCGCGATCCACCCGAGACGCAGCCCGGGGACGAGATCCTTCGAAAGAGTTCCGAGCCAGACCACCCGTTCCCGCTCCCGCGCGGCGAGCGGGACCTCGCCGGACTCCAGTTCCTCGTACCCGTCCTCGACGACGAGCGCGCCCGCCGCGGCCGCGGCTTCGAGCAATGCGTCGCGCGCCGGCCCCCGCATCGTCACCCCCGTCGGATTCTGGCGCTCCGGCATGACGTACACGAGCTTCGCCCGTCGGCCGAAGAGGGGGGACGCGTCGGCCCCGTCCGGTCCGACGGGCAGAGCGATCGTCTCGACACCGGAAAAACGGGCGAGCGCGATCGCGCCCGAGTAGCTCGGGGATTCCATTCCGATCGCCTCGCCCGGGTCGGTGAACGTCCGGAAGAGAAGGTCGAGCCCCTGCTGCGCTCCGCTCGTGACGAGGATCTCCTCGGGGGTCCGCGAGATTCCGGACTCGGAGAGGCGAGCCGAGATCTCGGTGCGCAGCTCGAGCAGCCCGAGCGGGGGAGCGTACTGCCACAGATCCCGCCGCCGGCTCCAGGCCGCCGCGAGCGTCATCGTGAATTCCTCGAGCGGAAAGAAGCGTTCGTCGGGAGTGAGGCGCGAAAAGTCCGCGACGGAAAGATCAGACTCCGGCCGCTCGGGCTCGGAAGCAATCGCCGCGGCGCGCCGGGAGAGAAGGGCCGTCGGGTCGAAAACGACGGAGGTCGCGGCGCCGACGACGACGGTGCCACTGCCGACTCGCCCTTCGACCAGGCCGCGCGCCCCGAGCCGCCGATAAGCCGACTGCACGGTGCCGCGATTGATCGCGAGCGCATCGGCGAGATCCCGGGTCGTCGGCAGCCGATCGCCGGAGACGAGCGCGCCCGTCGCAATCCGAGCCTCGATCGCCGCGGCGACCTGGTCCGATATGGGCTCGCGCGACGCGCGATCCACGCCGATAGAGTTGGCCCAATCCAATTGGCTCACCATCGTCCCAATTGTATCAATAGACAGTGGGTGTACCGCAGGCCCGGAGGACGCAAGGCGCCAAATCGACTGTTGAGTCAGGCTAAGTGTCTAGAAATGCGCCAGCCTTTCACAATACTTTGCACCAATCCCCTCGACGCTTGTCAGGCCAGATGTTCCGCACCTCACCCCAACCCTCCCCCTTAAATGTGTCCACCATGTCTCCGAACACCTGTTTCACCAGGGTCCGAGCTGAACACCCCCGGCGGCGAGAGGGAGCAGAGCTGCGCCTTAGCGACGATGGTGATTGAGCTCGCAGCGGGAAGAGTCTCCTGACCGAAGGGAAGGAGGAGCCTCCCGCTGCGGGAGCCGAAGCGAACGGAGGGGCCAGCCGGGCGGTCGAGCCCTCAGGCGAGCCGCCCGGCGGTGCCGTTCGCCCGCGGCGAACGGCAGGCCCCGGAGTGAGCGAAGGCGACGTCTACGCGCCGTGCTTCCGAAGCTCCTCTTCCAGGCTCCGGGCGAACTGGAAGTCCTGGTCCCGGAGATCGACCTTCTTTCTCTTCGCCAGCTGCGCGGAAACTTTCTCCTCGATCTGTTCGAGCTCTTTGTACGTCTCAGTCAGCACCCGGACGATCGCGCGCCGGATCGTCTCGTCGTCGCTCTTCTGGACGAGGTTCATGTTCTCTTTCAACTTTCGGGCGATCACCCGGGAGAGGTAGAGAATCCGATCGGCGGAAACCTTCATTTCTCCTCCCTTCGCCCCGCGAGAAGCTCTTCGGTGAGCGGGTGCCGGTACAGCTGCTCGAGTACCGCGACCGGCACCGTGGCGACGTCCGCGCCCATCAGGGCGGCATCGAGGACGTGGACAGCGTTCTGGACGTTCGAGACCAGGATCTGGCTCTGGAAGCCGTAGTTGTCGTAAATCCGGATGATCTGCTCGACTAAGTCCATCCCGATCGACCCCATCGCGTCCAGCGGTCCGACCGCCGGGGCCACATAGCTCACGTTCGCCTTCGCGGCGAGGAGCGCCTGCGCGGCGGAATAGCAGTCGGAGGCGCAGATGGCGACCTGGTCTTCGGCCAGAAGGCGGGCGACCCGCATCCCGGCGGGCTCGATCGGGAGCCGGATGACGATGTCCTTGCCGAGCTTGGCGAGCTCCCGGGCTTCCTTGTACATGCCCTTGGCGTCCGCGGAGCCGGGCTCGACGCAGACCGCACCGTCGGTCAATGCCGACAGCTCCCGGACCACGCGGCGGTAGTCGAGGCCGGCGGCCGCCGTCGCCGCGACCGACAGCCAGATTCCGTCCAGGAGCCCCCAGTCACGGACTTTTTTCGCGTCATCGACGCTCGCGCCGTCTAAGAAAAATCGCATGGGCGGGGGATTCTATCTCGCCACCGGGCCGGGGGCAGTGAGGGGTGAGGGTCAGGCGTGAGGGCGGGAGCCGAGCGACCAAGGGGAGCGAGACTCGACCCTTTACTCTTCGTCTCCCTCGTCTTCCTCGTCGCCCAGAAAGGCCGTCTCACCCTTCTTCTTCGGCTTCCCGGGCGCCGGATCCGCGGCGGCTTCGGGCAGGAGGGCCGGCTGGCCGTCCTCTTCGATCTCTTCGGGCTCGGCGAGCTTGGCGACCGCGACGACGCAGTCCCCCTCGTCCAGGTTGATCAGCCGGACGCCCTGGGCGGCGCGGCCCGTCTCCCGGATCGCATTGACCTTGATGCGGATCAGCATTCCGCTCTGGGTGATCAGCAGGAGCTGGTCGGCGTCCGAGACCGACTTGATCCCGCTCACGGGGCCGTTCTTTTCCGTCACCTTGATATTGATGACGCCCGACCCGCCGCGGCCCTGGAAACGGTACTCGGAGGCTTCCGAGCGCTTTCCGTATCCCTTCTCGGTGACGGTTAAGAGGTGACCGCTCTCCTCGACGATGTCCATCTCGACCACGTAGTCTTCTTTACGCAGCGAGATTCCGTAGACGCCGGTCGTGTCGCGGCCCATCGGACGGACGTCTTTCTCCGAGAACCGGATGCCCTGCCCGAAGCGCGTTCCGATGAAGATCTGCCGCGTGCCGTCCGTGATTCGCACCGACAGAAGCTCGTCGCCATCCTCGATATTGATCGCGATGATCCCGCCGGAACGGACATTCGAGTAGGCAGACAGGGGAGTCTTCTTGATCAGGCCCTGCTTCGTCGCGAAGACCAGGAACCGGTCCTCGGGGAAGTCCTTCGTGCTCGCCAGCGCCACCACGCGTTCGTTCGCCTCGAGGTTCAAGAGGTTCACGATGGCCTTGCCCCGCGTGGCGGGGCCGAGCGAGGGCAGGTCGTAGACCTTGATCCAGTGCAGGCGCCCGCGGTTGGTGAAGGCCAGGATGAAGGCGTGCGTCGACGCGACGAACAGGTGCTCGACGACGTCCTCTTCCTTCGTCGTGGCACCGATCCGGCCCTTGCCGCCGCGGCGTTGTGCGCGATAGAGGGACAGGGGAGAGCGCTTGATGTAGCCGCCGCGCGACACCGTAATGACCATGTCCTCTTCGACGATCAGGTCCTCGATGTTGATGTCGGACGCTTCCCCGACGATCTGGGTGCGGCGCTCGTCGCCGAACTGTTTCTTCATCTCGGTGAGCTCGTTGACGATGATCTCGAGCACCAGCACCTCGGAGCCGAGGATCTCGCGGAGCCGGTGGATCAACGCGAGCACTTCCTTGAACTCGGCGACGATCTTGTCGCGCTCGAGACCCGTCAGGCGCTGGAGACGCATGTCGAGGATCGCCTGCGCCTGCACGTCGTCCAGGCGGATCACGTCCTGGCCCGATTTCTTGGTGACGACAGGGGAATCTCCGAGCGGCTCGCCGATGAACTTCTCCAGGCCGGCGCGGGCCATCGAGACTTCGGCGACCAACCGCTCCTTCGCCTCTTTCGGGTCCTTCGACGCGCGGATGATCGCGATAACCTTGTCGATGTTCGCCAGCGCCAGGGCGAGGCCCCGCAGCAGGTGAGCGCGCTCTTCCGCCTTCTTCAGGTCGTACTGCGTACGGCGGATCACGACCGTCTTGCGATGGTCGATGAAGTGCCGGAGGAGATCCGTCAGCGGCAGAACCCGCGGCTGGTTGTCGACGATTGCCAGGAAGATGATCCCGAACGTCGACTGCATCGGGGTCATCGAGTAGAGCTGGTTCAGGATGACCTGGGCGTTCTCGCCGCGCTTTAGTTCCACGACGACGCGGATGCCGTCGCGGTCGGACTCGTCCCGCAGGTCCGAGATGCCTTCGATCTTCTTGTCGTTGACGAGCTCGGCAATGCGCTCGACGAGCTTCGCCTTGTTGACCTGGTAGGGAAGCTCGGTCAGGACGATCGATTCCTTGTCGCCGCGCGCGGTTTTTTCGATGAGCGCCTTCGCGCGCACCTGGATGATGCCGCGGCCGGTCGTGTATGCGTCGCGGATCCCGGTCGACCCGTGGATGAACGCGGCGGTGGGGAAGTCGGGCCCCTGGATCTTCTTCATGAGCTGCGCGACCGTCGAGTCGGGCTTGCGGATCATCTCGATGGTCGCGTCGATCACCTCGCCGAGGTTGTGCGGCGGGATGTTCGTGGACATGCCGACGGCGATGCCGGACGAACCGTTGACGAGGAGGTTCGGGAACTTGGCCGGAAAGACGGTGGGCTCGACGAGAGAGCCGTCGTAGTTGGGCGTCCAGTCGACCGTTTCCTTTTCGATGTCGTCGCCGATCAGCTCGGCGGCGAGCTTCGTCAGGCGGACCTCGGTGTAACGCATTGCGGCGGCGTTGTCGCCGTCGACGGACCCGAAGTTTCCCTGCCCGTCCACGAGCGGGTAGCGCATGGAGAAGTCCTGCGCCATGCGGACGATCGAGTCGTACACCGAGCCTTCGCCGTGCGGGTGGTATTTGCCGAGCACGTCTCCCACGATGCGGGCGGATTTCTTGTACGGACGGTTGTGGAAGTTGCTCTGCTCCCACATGCCGAAGAGGCACCGGCGGTGGACGGGCTTCAACCCGTCGCGCACGTCGGGCAGCGCGCGGCCGATGATGACCGACATCGCGTAGTCGAGATACGACCGGCGGACCTCGTCCTCGATCGTGACGGGAAATTTTTCTTCAGCGTTCAGAAGGCTCATGGGAAATTGCTCTCAGCTGTCAGGTGTCAGATGTCTTGCTCAGATATCCAGATTCCTCACGTTCAGGGCGTTCTTTTCGATGAACTCGCGCCTCGGTTCGACCGCGTCGCCCATCAGGATCGAGAAGACCTCGTTGGCCTCGACGCCGTCCTCGATGGCGACCTGCAGCAGTCGGCGGGTCTCGGGATTCATCGTGGTCTGCCACAGCTGCTCGGGGTTCATCTCGCCGAGGCCCTTGTACCGGTTGATCGCGAGGCCCTTCTTCGCCGACTCGTAAATCGCGTCGACGACGGCCGGGAGCGTCTGATGACGCTCGGACTCTGCGTTGCGGGACACCACGTAGGGACCGTCTAGAAAAGCTCCGATCGTTTTCACCGCTTCGCGAATCCGCTTCATCTCGAAGCTCACCACGAACTCCGCGTCGACAACGGCGGAGCGCGGGACGCCGTTGACGCGGCGGGTCAGCTGCAGCGACCAGGACGAGTGCTCTTCGTCGGCGACGACCTCGGCCTTCTCGAAGTCGAAGCCGCGGGCCGCCTTCGCGAGCTCCTCGACCTTCGCTTTGTCGGCGAAGTCCCCCTTCGACAGCATCCCGCGGTCGAGCAGCGCCCTGATCAACCCCTCGGGAATTCCCCGGGCGGCGAGCTTCGCGACGTGCCCTCGGTACTCCTCCATCTTTTCGACCAGGGAGACGAGCTTGCCGCCGGCGGCGGAGGCGCCCGACATCTCGGACGTCAGCGAGCGGTCGTCGCCGATGCGCGCGAGCAGGAACCTGGACATTTCCTTCTCGTCCTTCAGGTAGATCTCCTTCTTCCCCTCGGCGACCTTGAAGAGCGGCGGCTGCGCGATGTACAGGTAGCCCTTGTCGATCACCGACTGCATGTGACGGTAGAAGAACGTCAGGAGCAGCGTGCGGATGTGCGAGCCGTCCACGTCGGCGTCGGTCATCACGATCACCTTGTGGTACCGGACTTTCCCGGAGTCGAAGTCCTGCGCGATCCCGGTGCCGAGCGCGGTGATCAGCGTGCGGATCTCAGCCGACGCGAGCATCTTGTCGAGCCGCGCCTTCTCGACGTTCAAGATCTTTCCGCGAAGCGGCAGGATCGCCTGGTACTTGCGGTCCCGGCCCTGCTTGGCGCTTCCGCCGGCGCTGTCGCCTTCGACGATGAAGAGCTCCGAGAACGCGGGGTCCTTCTCCTGGCAGTCGGCGAGCTTGCCGGGCAGCGAGGAGGAATCGAGCGCGCCTTTGCGGCGCACGAGCTCGCGGGCTTTCCTCGCCGCCTCGCGGGCGCGCGCGGACTCGACGATCTTCTCGACGATCTTGCGCGCGACCTTGGGGTTTTCCTCGAGGTACGAGCCGAGCTTTTCGTAGACGACCTGCTGGACCCACGTCTTCACTTCCGACGAAACGAGCTTGTCCTTCGTCTGCGAGGAGAACTTCGGGTCGCGCACCTTGACGGAGACGACCGCGGTCAATCCCTCGCGGCAATCGTCCCCGGAGAGGCTCGTTTCCTTGAGCGCCTTCGTCAGGCCGTTCTGGTCGGCGTACTTCTGGAGCGCGCGCGTCAACGCGGTCTTGAACCCCTCGAGGTGGGTTCCTCCGTCGCGGTTGTTGATCGTGTTCGTGAACGTGTAGAGCGTCTCCGAGTACGCGTCGTTCCATTGCAGCGCGATCTCGATGCGCTCCTTGTCGGCGTCCTTCTTGGCGTCTCCGACGCCCCCGCGGATGTCCTGGAAAAAGATGACCTTGTCGTGGATCGCCTGCTTCGCCTTGTTCAGATGCTCGACGAACGTCTTGATTCCGCCCTCGTAGGCGAAGTCGTGCTTTTTGTCCGAACGCTCGTCCTGGATCGAGATCGCGACCCCGGGGTTTAGGAACGAGAGCTCCCGCAGCCGCTGCGACAGACTGTCGAAATGGAACTCGGTGATCGAGAAGATCTCCGGGTCCGGCCAGAACGTGACTTTCGTGCCGGTCTTCTTGGACGTGCCCGTGGAGCGGATCGGGGCCACCGGGATGCCGCGCTCGTAAGCCTGCTCCCAGACCTTCCCCTCGCGCCGGACTTCGACCTCGAGGCGCTTCGAAAGCGCGTTGACCACCGAGACGCCGACGCCGTGCAGACCGCCCGAGACCTTGTAAGAGTTATCGTCGAACTTCCCGCCCGAGTGCAGGTCGGTCATGATGATCTCGAGCGTTTCCCGCTTGTGCTCCTTATGCATCCCGACGGGGATGCCGCGCCCGTTGTCTTCGACCGTGACCGAGTTGTCCGCGTGGATGACGACCGAGACGTGGTCCGCGTGGCCGACCTGCGCCTCGTCGATCGCGTTGTCGACGAGCTCGAAAACCATGTGGTGGAGGCCCGAGATGTCGTCCGTGTCCCCGATGTACATGCCGGGGCGCTTGCGAACGGCCTCGAGGCCCTTCAGAAGTTTGATGGAGTCGGTGTTGTAGGCGGTGCTCATGATTTTGGGTTCGTCCGTTAACTTTCGTTGACCGCACGCGGCCGGTCGATCACCCGGCCTCCCCGCATCTCGAGGACGCCGGCGATCCGCCGCCGTCTCCAGCGGGTCGGGTCACCGGCACTGGTCAGAAGGACCGTCGCCGCCTCGGGCAGCGACGCTAAAAACGCGTCCGCCCAGGCCGGAGAGAGCCCCGCTTCGAATTCATCCACTCCGAGAAGGGGCGCCTCTTCGGCGGCTTCCGCGACCGCCTTCCATTCCGCAAGCTTCACGAGCGAGACCGTCCGGTGAAGCTCGCCGGCCGAGGCGTGGGTGGCCAGCGGCCGCCCGTGCCGCGAAAACAGGAGGTCGTCCCGGTGCGGACCGGCCAGGCTGTGGCCTCGCCGGCGTTCCGCGGGAGCGACGCGGGAAAGCTCTCCCCGCAGGACCTCTTCCCCTTCCCCATCGTGTGGATAACTTACTGATACCGCAGAGTATTCCGGCCCTGCCTCGGCCGCGAGCGGGGCAAAATGGAGCATCCAGCGGGAGAGCGCCGCGCTCCGGTGCCGCCGCACGGCAGTCCCCGTCGAAACGAGCTCCGCGGTCCAGGCGTCGAGCTCACCCGCATCCGAGGCTGTCGCCCGAAAAGGTCTCGCCAGGAGGGCGTTACGCTCGGCAAGCGCACGCTCGTAGCGAACGAGGTCGTCGGCCGCCGCGGGCCGGGAGCCCAGCACCAGGCGGTCCAGGAAGCGGCGTCGCGGAGCGGGGCCCCCCGTGACGAGCTCCCGGTGCTCGGGAGCCAGGAAAACGGCGGGCGCGAGGCGGGCGAGCTGTGGAAAAGTGACGTTTTTCTCGCCCCGGAAGAAGCCTCTCCCCTCCTGCCGCGACCAGGTCACGCGCAGCGATTCCTCGTCGTTTTCGCGGCGAATTTTCCCTCCGATCGCGAACGACTCGCCTCCGGCGGCCATCTCGGCGGGGCGGGCTCGCCGGAACGAGCGCTGCCCGCAGAGAAGCGCCACCGCTTCCAGCAGGTTCGTCTTCCCCTGGGCGTTTTCCCCGGTGATGAGGGTGACGCCGGCGCCGAAGAAAACGGGTTCCGGAGTGAGGTTGCGGAAGGAATGCGCGGTCAGTTCGAGGAGTCGCAATGGTTCCTTGTCAAAGTCGCATCGGCATCACGACGTACATGTAGCGCGACGCGCCCTCGATGCCTCCTTCGGGCTGGCAGAGACACTGCGTGTTTTCGTCCTTCAGCTCGAGCTTGACCTTCTCGGTCTCCGCTTCGTCGAGAAAATCGAGCAGGTACTGAGCGTTCAGGCCGATCGAAAGCGGCTCGGCGTCATAGGCGATGTCGAGCGTCTCGGTGCCCTCGCCGAGCTCCTGGCTGGCGGAGGCGACGGTCAGCATGTTCTTCTCGAACGACAGCTTCACTCCGCGAGCGCGCTCAGAGGAAAAAAGCGCGACCCTTCGGATGGCGGACTGCGCCGCCAGCCGCGGAACGATCGCGACCTTGTCGTTGCCCTTGGAAAGGATCTTTTCGTAGTCCGGAAAATTGACGTCGAGAAGCCGTGCGATCAGCTGCCGCGATCCGACCGAGAAAAGAAGATGGTTTTCGGAATGGCGGATTGAGAGATCTCCCGGTCCGTCCATCTTCAGGATCTCCGCGAGCGCCTTTTTCGGGATCAGGACGTTTGGAAGTCCGCTCTTCGCGCCGTCTTTCGGAAAGTCGATCAGCGCGAGCCGATGGCCGTCGGTCGCGACGAGCTCGAACTCCTTGCCCTTGTCTTTCAAGAGCGCGCCCATGAGCTGAAAGCGCGTCTCTTCTGCGGAAACGGCGTACAGAACCTTGCGGCTGACCCGCTTCCAGAGATCCAGCGGAAAGGTGACTTCGCCCTTGCCTTCGACCTTCGGGACGGTCGGAAAATCTTCCGCCGGCTGCGCCACGAGACGAAAGCTCGACCGCTCGCACGTCACCCCGAGGTAGTGATTGTCCATAAGCTTCAGGACGACATCCGCATCCGGGAGATTGCGGATCAGGTCGAAAAGCTTGCGCGCTGGAACCGTGACGCTGCCAGGACGGGAGACGTTCGCGACCGCCGACGAGAGCAGCGTGAGATCGAGGTCGGTGGAGGTGAAATTCAGATGGCCGTCCGCCGCCTTCAACAAAATGTTCGACAGGATCGGAATCGTGTTTTTTCTCTCAACGACCCCCTGCATGAGCGTGAGCTCATTTAAGAAATCGCCCCGTCGAAGCGTCAACTCCATGGGATTTTCTACCTCCGGAAGAGATGAAAAGTCTATCACATTGGATCGCATTCGTAGGGATGTGGAGAAGTCGATCGGCGGTGAGAAAAGGCCGATGAAAAGGGCTCAAAATCATTTCCACGCCTGTTGCTCTCCGGTCGTCGATCGTCGCGCGCGAAAGAGAGATGTCGGTCGCCGGAGGTGTGTGGAAAACGACGCGGCGGAAAACCCGCGCCGTGGACCGAAATTCTACCGGTAGGGTTGCTGGAACCCTTCGATGACCTTGCGGAAATTCGCGTCATCTTCGATCAGCCGTTCGATCTTTTCCACCGAGTGCATGACCGTCGAATGATGCTTGTCGTTGAACAGGCGGCCGATCTCCGGATACGAGAGCCCGGTAAGTTTGCGGCAGAGATACATCGCCACCTGGCGCGGAAACGCGATCGGTTTCGCGTTCGATTTGGCCTTCATGTCGGAGACCCGCAGGCCGTAGTGCGCGGCGACGGTCTTCAGGATCTCAGAGGGAATCGCCCGCTCCTCGGTGCCGACGATGTCCTTCAAAGTTTCCCGCGCGAGCTCGACGGAGAGCGGCTTTCCGGTCAACGACGAGAAGGCCAGCACGCGATTCAGCCGGCCCTCGAGCTCGCGCACGTTCGACTTCACCGTGCCCGCTATGAACAGGGCCACGTCGTTTGGAATCTCCATCTTTTCGGCGGCGGCTTTTTTCCGGATGATCGCGACTTTCATCTCGAGGTCCGGCGGCTGGATGTCCGCGATCAGGCCCCACTCGAAGCGCGAGCGCAAACGCTCCTCGAGAGTCGGAATCTCCTTGGGCAGCGCGTCCGACGTGACGACGATCTGTTTCTGCGCGTCGTGAAGCGCGTTGAAGGTGTGGAAGAACTCCTCCTGCGTCGAGTCCTTTCCGGCGATGAACTGGACGTCGTCCATCAGGAGCACGTCGAGCTCCCGGTAGCGGCGCTTGAAGTCGTGCATTTTTTCGAAGCGGAGCGCGTTGATCAGCTCGTTTAAAAACCGCTCCGCGGAAAGATAGAGCACCTTGGTTTCGGGAGCGCGGAGCAGGACTTCGTGCGCGATCGCGTGCATGAGGTGCGTCTTCCCGAGGCCGACGCCGCCGTACAGGAACAGCGGGTTGTACGAACGGGAGGGGCTCTCCGCAACGGCGCGCGCCGCGGCGTGCGCAAACTGGTTGGAGCTTCCGACGACGAAGGTCTCGAACGTGTAGCGGGGATTCACGACCAGCGCGCCGCGGCTGGCCGGCGCCGGCGGGGGAGCCGCTTCGGCCGGCGCTTCCGGCTGGCGAGTCGTCGTTGCAGGGGCGGCCGTCGGCTCGAACCGGATCGCCAGGGAAGGGTAGCCGGCGTCCGAAGCGGCCATGCCGAGCAGGCTCGCGTGGCGGGCCTCGATCCAGTCCACGAAGACGCGGTTGGGGACCTCGACCCGCAGGGTAGGCGAGCCGGCCCGGTCCTCGAAAGCGACCTGGCGCGTAGGCGCAAACCAGGTCTTCAGCTCTTTCGAGTCGAGCTTGCCTTCCAGGTTCCGCAGGATCGAGTCCCAGAGGTCGTTCATTGCGCCCGCCGTGATTTCCGCAGTGTTTTCCACACCTGTGGAAAGCTTTTCGCCAGGTGAGGGGCCGGGGAGTATACGCCCCGCGAAAAGAGACGGGAATCGGGGAATCGGAAACGGAAAATCGGGGGCCGGGGCGACGCTTTCCGCGCCGCCCGGGCGGCCACCCTCCGGTCCGGAGTTGCGATGCCGGCCGCGGCGACCACAAGAGCCTCCGCCTCCCCCTTGACTTCCCCCTGCTCAATCCCTAGAGTTCCGCGTTCCTTATGAAACGGACCTATCAGCCGAACAATCGCCGCCGCAAACGCACCCACGGTTTCCTGGTGCGGATGCGGACTCGTTCCGGGCGCGCCGTCCTCTCGGCCCGCCGCCGCAAAGGCCGCAAAAAGCTCGCGGTGTGAACTCGGGCAGGGTTGCCCGGGAGACGTTCTCCCGTGACGACCGGCTTCGCAAACGAACGGAATTCGAAGAGTGCTACTCCTCTGGGGTGCGGGTCTCCGGACGCCATTTCCTCGTATTTCTGCTCGCCCGATCGGGCGCGGAAAGGCCGCGGCTCGGGATATCCGTTTCCAAGCGCGTCGGCGACGCCGTGACGCGCAATCGGGTCAAGCGGCGGATTCGGGAACTTTTTCGACGGCAGCGTCCCGCCCGCGCGGTCGCGCTCGTGGTGAACGCGCGACCCTCGTCGGCATCGGCGGATTTTCAGGAACTCGAACGGGACTACTCCGACTGTCTGCGCCGGGGCGCTTCGCGTCTTCCGCGTCCGTGAACCCGCTAGCTCGGTTCACGGTCGCGATTCTCCGTTTCTACAAGGCGGCGATCTCGCCCTTTCTCCCGAGCGCCTGCCGCTTCCAGCCGACCTGCTCCGTCTACGCGCGCGAGGCGGTCGAGCGCCACGGCTTCCTCCGCGGCGCCCGCCTGGCGATCGGCAGGCTCTTCCGATGTCATCCCTTCCGGCCCGGCGGCTTCGACCCGGTCCCTTAATTTTTCATGGAAAAAAGACTTCTTCTCGCGGCCGCGCTTTCCCTGGGTGTCCTCGTCCTCTGGGAGGCCATCGCGGCGAAGACGGCGCCGCACCCCTCGAATCCCCGGGCCATTCCGACGGCCCTGGCCGCGCCCGCGCAGCCCGCCTCGGGCGTTTCCGCCCCCGGGAGCCCGGCGACGCTTTCTCCCGCGGCGCCCGTTGCCGCTCTGGAGCCCGTCTCCGCAGCGGCCGAGCAGACCACCGTCCTTCAGAACGACCTCGTTCGCGCGACCGTCTCCAATCGGGGCGGCGTCCTCTCGTCCTACATCCTCCTGAAGCACACCGACGAGCAGAAGCACCCGCTCGAGCTCGTCAAGCAGGTCCCGGCGCCTGCGCCGCGTCCCCTCGCGATCGACTTTCCCGGCAAGCCCGAGCTGACGACGCGCGTCGCCCAGGCGCTGTTTTCTTTGGAGCCGCTGCCCGACCGCGGCGTCAGGCTGCGGTTCTCCGACGGCGTCGTCTCCGTCACCAAGGAGATCCGGCTCGGAACGGGATACCTCTCCGACGTCCACACCGCGGTCGCCGGCGCCGGTCCCTACACCGTCCTGGTCGGGACCGGGCTCCGCAACGACGCCGAAGAGCTGGTCTCCCGTTATGCGCCCCCCGCTGCCGCGATCGCGACGAGCGGCAATGGCTTCGAGCGCGCGCGGGCGGAGAAGCTCGAAAAGCCGCAGACGTGGCCGCTCGCGGACCGCGGGTACGCCGGCCTCGAAGACAACTATTTTCTAGCTGTCCTCCTGCCCCGGCAGCCGGCGACGGCGATCGCGCTCCCCGTACCTGGCGTTGGTCCCATGACCGGTAAGGACGCCGCCGCGAAGCCCGGTCCCGGAATCACCGCTGGCGTCACCGCGGCCGGCACGCTCGATTCGAAAGCCTACTTCGGGCCGAAGGACGTCGAGGTTCTCGAGAGCGCGCACCTGGGGCTCGAACGCACCGTAGACTTCGGCTGGTACGGCATCCTCGCGCGGCCGCTGCTCTGGTTGCTGAAGCGCACCTACGGGATCGTCGGAAACTTCGGTCTCGCCATTCTTCTCGTCACGCTGCTCATCCGCATCCTGCTCTTCCCGCTGATGCACAAGAGCTACTCGTCGATGAAAAAGATGCAGAAGCTCGCGCCGAAGATGAACGCGATCAAGGACAAGTACAAGAAGGCCAAGACCGATGCGGCGCAGCGCGCGAAGATGAACGAAGAGATCATGAAGCTCTACCAGACCGAGGGCTACAACCCGATGAGCGGGTGTTTCCCGGTGCTGCTGCAACTTCCAATCCTGGTGGCGTTCTACAACGTGCTGTCCCGCTCGATCGAGCTTCGCCACGCGCCGTTCGTGCTCTGGATCCGGGACCTCTCGGCGGTTGACCACACGTACGTGCTGCTCATCCTGATGATCATCTCGATGTACGTGCAGCAGGCGATGACCCCGACGACGGCGGACCCGGCGCAGAAGAAGATCTTCATGGCGATGCCGCTGCTCTGGGGGTTCTTCCTGAAAGACATGCCCTCGGGACTCGTGCTGTACTGGCTCTTCTCGAACGTGTTGACGATCTTCCAGCAGATGATCATCAATAAAATGGCGAGCGGCGGAGAGCCGGCGCCGGAACCCAAAAAATTGCGGCAGGCGCGCGCGTAGCCGGGAGTTCCCATGCGATTTGAAGGTAAGTCGGAGCAGGAAGCCATCGAGACCGCGCTGCGCGAGCTGAAGCGTCCCGCCTCCTCGCTGCGATACTCGATCGTCCGGGACGAGAAATCCTTCTGGGGCGGCCGCGTCGTCGAGATCGAGGTGGAGATCGAGGAGCCGGCGGGAAAATCATCCCCCGCCTCTCCCGCCCAGGAAGCTCCTTCCGTCCGGGCTCCTGCGGCCGTTTCCGCACCCGCATCGCGTCCCGAAGCGGCGCCGCCCCGGGACGCGCCTCCCGCCCGCCCCGCGGCTGCGCCCGCCCCCGCCCCGGCGCCCGCGCGCGTCGAGCTCGGGCCCACCGGCCCGGCCCGCTCCACGGAATTCGACGAGCGTCCGCGGTCCGGTTCCGCGGGACCGGGCGCCATGGACGACGAAGCGTTCTCGATCGTCGAAGCGACCCTGACCGAGCTTCTGTCCGCGGCGGGTTTCTTAGTCGAGACCCGGCGACGTGCCGGCGAAGAAATGCTCTTCGAACTGATCGGCGACGACACCGAGCCCCTGCTCGCCAATCGAGGCGAGGGATTGAACGGGCTCGAAGTCCTGACCGGCCGGATCGCCTCCAAGCGGCTAGGTCGTCCCGTGTACCCGCGCCTCGACGCGGAGGGATTCCGGGAACAGCAGCGGGAGTCGCTCGAGGAGCTCGCGCTGCGCTCGGCAAACGAAGCGAAACGCACGCGCAGCCCGCAGCTGCTCCCGCCGCTTTCTCCCGGCGAGCGGCGGTTGATCCATCTCGCGCTCGCGGCGGACCCCGAAGTCGAGACGGAGAGCGAGGGCGACGGGTTCTTGAAGCGCGTCGCGGTGCGGCTCAAGGCGAGCTGAACGGGCGCCTCCGCACACAGGCCCGGCGCCGCGGCAGCGCCTGACAGGCTCCTGCGTCTTGAACCTCGAACAATGCGTCCCGATCCTTTTTCTCTCGAGGGCACGATCGTCGCTCCGGCGACGCCGCCCGGCCGGTCGGCCCTCGCCCTTCTGAGGCTCTCCGGACCGTCCGCGATCGCCATCGTCCGCAAGGTTGCGGCGGATCTTCCCGATCCCCTTCCGCCGCGCCACCCGACGCTCGCGCGGCTCGCCTCGGATCCCGATTCGCCGATCGACACGGGTCTCGTGACGTTCTTCGAGGCGCCGCACTCGGCGACCGGGGAGGACGTGACCGAGATCTCGGTGCACGGAGGACCCGCGGTCGTGCGCGCGCTCCTCTCGGCGCTGGTCGACGCGGGGGCCCGTCCCGCCCGTCCGGGGGAGTTCACGCAACGCGCGTTTCACGCCGGGAAGATCGACCTCGTGGAGGCGGAGGCGGTGCGGGACCTGATCGACGCCCGCACTCGCGCGGCCGTCTCCGCGTCGGCGCGCCGCCTCGACGGAGGTCTTTCGCGTCGCCTCGGCGCGGTCCGCGCGGCGCTCGCTACCGCGGCGGCGGAGATCGGCGCCGCTCTCGATTTTTCAGAGGACGTGGGGGCAGAGCTGCGCCCCGCGACGGTCGAGCGGCTCGCGCAAACACTGCGCGAGCTCGAGAGTCTGCGCGACGGAGCGCGCCGCGGACGGCTTCTTGCCGAAGGCGCGCGCGTCGTCTTCCTCGGGCGGCCGAACGCCGGCAAATCGACCCTGTTCAACGCGCTCCTCGGCGCCGACCGGGCGATCGTGACCGCCGTTCCGGGCACGACGCGAGACACACTCGACGCGCCGCTCGACATCGGCGGAATCCCCGTGGAGGTCGTCGACACCGCGGGGCTGCGCGAGACGGATGACGCGGTCGAGCGCCTCGGCGTCGACCGCGCGCGAGCTGCCGGCGCCTCCGCCGACGTCGTGCTCTACGTCGTCGATGCGGCGGTCGGCTGGAACGCCGCCGACGAAGAGGCGGTCGCCGCGCTGGACTCCGAAAACACGCTCGTGATCGCGAACAAGATCGACGGAGTGCCACGGGAACGGCGCGGGCTCGATCGAGTGCTGCCCGGCGCTCTTGCGGGGTCCGGTCTCGCGCTGTCGGGCATCGCGTCCGGCGCGGGTGAGGTCCTGCGCCGCGCGATCTCGCGGCTGCTCGAAGGCGGATCGGCGCCGGGACCGGGCCCCGATCTGCTCGGCTCGGCGCGCCAGCAAAGCGCCGTCGAACGCGCCCGCGCCGCGACGGAAAGCGCGCTCGCCGGACTCTCTTGCGGGGAGTCCCCGGAGTATCCCGCGTCGCACGTGCACGAGGCCCTCGACGCGCTTTCGGAGCTCGTCGGCGAGACGACGTCCGATGACGTTCTGCGCGAGATTTTCGAGACTTTCTGTATCGGAAAGTGAAACAGTCGCTTTTCGAAATCGAAGCGGGGAGCATGCATTTCGAGGTCCTGGTCATCGGCGGCGGGCACGCGGGAATCGAGGCGGCGCATGCCGCCGCGAAGATGGGGCGCCGCGTCGCGCTGCTGACGGCGTCGATCGCGTCGATCGGGCGGATGTCGTGCAATCCCGCGATCGGCGGCCTCGCCAAGGGACAGCTGGTGCGCGAAATCGACGCGCTGGGCGGCCTGATGGGGTTGTTCGCGGATCAGGCGGGGATCCAGTTCAAGATGCTGAACCGCTCGCGCGGGCCGGCCGTGTGGGGGCCGCGGGCCCAGTGCGATAAGGCGCTTTATTCACGGCTTGCCGGCGAAGCGCTCGCGCGCCTGCCCGGGCTCACCGTGATCGAAGGCCTCGCCGAGGACCTCATCGAAGAGGGAGGCCGCCTGCGCGGGGTGATCGCGGAACTCTCGGGCGCGTCCGCCGTGCGCATCGACGCCGACGCCGTCGTTCTCACGGGCGGAACGTTTCTGCGCGGCATCCTGCACACCGGGCGAGTTCAGACCCCGGGAGGCCGAGTGGGCGAGCCGCCCGCGCGCGGCCTGTCGGGTGCGCTGACCCGCGCGGGCATCGGGCTCGGCCGATTCAAAACGGGAACTCCGCCGCGAGTCCACCGCGACACCGTTGATTACGGCGCGTGCATCCCCCAGACGGGGGACGAGCCGCCCGTTGCGTTTTCCTTCCGGACGACGACGCCTCCGGAGAATCGCGCGCTCTGCTGGACGACGACGACGAACGAAGCGGTGCACTCGATCATTCGCGACAACCTCGACCAAAGCCCCATGTACACAGGGGCGATCGTCGGCATCGGGCCCCGCTACTGCCCGTCCGTGGAAGACAAGGTCGTCCGGTTCGCCGGCAAGTCGTCGCACACGCTCTACCTGGAGCCCGAGGGGATCGACGCCGAAGAGATCTACATCAACGGGTTCTCGACGTCCCTGCCCGAGGAAGTCCAGCGCGCCATGCTGGCTCAGATTCCGGGACTTGCGAAGGCGAAGATGCTCCGCCCCGGATACGCGGTCGAATACGACTACGTTTTTCCGGATCAGCTCGCGCATTCGCTCGAAGTGAGGCACGCGCCCGGACTCTTTCTCGCGGGGCAGATCAACGGCACGTCCGGATATGAGGAGGCCGCCGCGCAGGGCCTCTGGGCGGGAATCAACGCGGCGCTCGCCGCGCGCGGGGAAGAGCCCTTTGTCCTCGACCGGTCGGACGCGTACGCGGCCGTCATGGTGGACGATCTGACCTCGCGCGGCCTCGAAGAGCCGTACCGCCTGTTTACATCCCGCGCGGAGCACCGGCTTCTTCTCGGGGTCGACACCGTGCTTCCCCGACTTCTCCCGCACGGCCGCCGGCTGGGGCTGCTCGACGAGTCCGACTACGCGGCCGGAATGCGCTCCGAAGAGCGCGTCGCCAGAGCGGATCGCAACATCGCGCTCCGCGCGGTCCATCCCAACCGGGGGACCCTGCGCAGGCTGCTGGAGACGACCGGCGCATCCGTAACGTCTCCGACGACAATCCGCAATCTACTGAAAAGACAAGACTTATCAGCAGAAGCCCTCGCCAACTTCGACCCGGAGCCCTTTGCGGGCCTTTCTTCGGAGGAGCTTGCGATCCTGGCGAGCCGGGTCCGATACGAAGGATACATCCGGCAGGAACGGGATCGGGTCGAACGCTCGAGGCCGCTGGAAAGCCGGGCGATCCCGCCCGAGCTCGACTACGCGAACCTTCCGGGCCTCTCCCGGGAAGTCGTCGAGCAGTGCACCCGGCGCCGGCCCCGCACGCTCGGCGAAGCGTCCCGCATTTCCGGCGTCACCCCCGCCGCCGTCGCGATAATCTCGGCCCATGTTGCCCGCCGGAAAAGAGGCGTTGCCCGAAGCCTTTAAGGATCTCATCGCAGCGCGGGCCTCCACCTTCGAAATTTCCCTTTCGACGCCCGAGCTCGACCTGCTCGCGCGGTACCTGGGTCTCCTCGATTTCTGGCGGCGCCGGACCAATCTGACCGGGCCTTTTCCTGCCGAGACGCTGGTGGAACACGCGATGGAATCGTGCCTGGGGGCGGACCTTCTTCCCGTCCGGGCGCAGGTCGCGGACATCGGCTCGGGAGCCGGTCTTCCGGGCATTCCGATCGCGATTTTGAGAAGCGACATTTCCCTGATCCCCGTCGAGCCGAGGCGGAAGAGGCGGGAGTTTCTCGATCGAGTCCGGGAGACGCTCTCAACCTCCGCCGCCCCGGCGGCGCCCCGGCTGCTTCCGGCCGTGGCCTCCATCGCCGCCCTTCCCGTCGGATCGTGCGATGCGGCCCTCGCGCGCGCCGTCGGGTCGATCGCCGAAGTCCTCGACGCGGCACCGTTTTTGAGCCCGTCCGGCCAGTTCCTCGCCTGGACGACCGACCCCGACGCGCTGGCCCGCAGTCTGGACGGTCGATTCCGGCTGGAGCGGGTTCGGGAGATCCCCGCGTCAGAGAAAAAGCAGATCGCGGTGTTCCGTCGAGTCTCCGACTGAAACCGGTCAGCGTTCCACGTGGAACAGTGGCATTCGGCGGGATGCTAAATTCTGGTCGTCTCTCATGAAAAAAACCGAAATGGACCACGGCTGATGCCGCGCACGGTCGCGATCTCGAATCAGAAGGGCGGTGTGGGGAAGACGACGACCGCGATCAATCTTGCGGCCTCTCTGGCCGCGCTCGACCGTCGGGTCCTGCTCGTCGATCTGGACCCCCAGGCGAACGCCACCTCCGGGATGGGATTCACCCGCTCCCGGGAGGGCCCGGACGCCTACGACGTTCTGTCGGGAACAGCGGCGTCGGACGCCATTCGGGAGACAGCCTTTCCGAACCTATGGCTGCTGCCGTCGGGCCGGGACCTGGTCGGCGCGGAGATCGAGCTCGTCAACGAGCCGGAACGGGAGCAGAAGCTCCGAAACGCGCTGGTGCCCGTCCGGGAACGCTTCGATTTTGTTTTCATCGACTGCCCGCCCTCGCTGTCGCTTCTCACCGTTAACGCCCTGTCTGCCGCGGATTCCGTGCTGATCCCGATGCAGACCGAATATTTCGCGCTCGAAGGGGTGAGCGAGCTTCTCGAGACCATCGAGCGGGTACGGGCCTCGTTCAACCCGATCCTGACCCTCGAGGGGATCGTCTTGACGATGTACGACGACCGCACTAACCTCGGGCGACAGGTCACCGACGATATTCGAAACCACCTGGGGGCGAAGGTGTACGAGACCATCATCCCGCGCAATGTGCGGCTGGGCGAAGCGCCCTCCTTTGGGAAGCCCGTGCTCGCCTACGACATCAAGTCGCGGGGGGCCGAGGCCTACCTCGCGCTCGCTCGCGAGTTCTTAAAGCGTCGGGGAGCGGCATGAAGGGCAAGCAGGCGCTCGGGCGCGGTCTTTCGGCCCTTTTGCCCGGGAGCCGGGAAAACGATGTTCCACGTGGAACCTCGGATCGGGAGGTGGCGATCGATCGCCTCGAGTCGGGCCGTTTTCAGCCCCGGCGGGACTTCCACCCGGAGTCGCTGGCGGAGCTCGCGGCCTCGATCCGGGAGCAGGGGATCGTCCAGCCGATCGTGGTCGTCGCGCGGGGAGACAAATACGAGATCGTGGCCGGCGAGCGCCGGTGGCGGGCGGCACGCCAGGCGGGGCTCGAACGGGTCCCGGTGGTCGTCCGCGAGGCCGCCAGCGACAGGGACCTCCTGGAAATCGCCCTGGTTGAGAACCTGCAGCGCGAGGACTTGAATCCCATGGAAGCCGCGACCGCGTATTCGCGCCTCAAGGAGGAGTTTCAGCTCACCCAGGAGGATGTGGCGCGTCGGGTGGGGAAGGACCGCGCGACCGTCGCGAACTCCCTCAGGCTGCTGCGCCTTCCGGCGTCCGTGCGGGAGCGGGTCCGGACCGGGGAGATCTCGGCAGGACACGCTCGAGCGCTCCTCGCGCTGGCAACGCCGGATGACCAGGAAGCCGTCGCCCTCGAGGTGATCCGCCGGTCCCTGTCCGTCCGGCAGACGGAAAAACGCGTGGCGGCGCTCGCCTCCGGAGGAACGCTGAGAAAAGACACACGGCGGGATCCCTTCACGCGTGACGCGGAAGAGAAGCTCTCCCGACGGCTCGCCGCCCGCGTCCGGATCGTGAGGCGCCGCCGCGGCGGGCGTGTGGAAATCGGGTTCTCCTCCGAAGAAGAGCTGATCGGCCTCTTCGAGCGACTTTCCGGAAAGGAATAGCCCCATGAAGTCCAAGAGCGACGGCGCGACCCTGAACGGCTTTCTCGACCGGGGAAGCCACTTCCAGGGCGAACTCGCCTTCGACGACACGTTTCGGATCGACGGCCGATTCGAAGGAAAGATCCGATCGGGAAGCGAGCTCATCCTGGGAGACTCGGCGGACGTCAACGCCGACATCGAAGTCGGACGGCTCTCCGTCAACGGCAAGCTCTCCGGCAGCGTGCGAGCCTCCGAGCGGATCGAGCTCCTCGCCCGGTCGCGAGTCTCGGCGATCCTTTCGGCCCCGCTCCTGAAGATCGAAGAGGGCGCGTTCTTCCAAGGGACCTGCCAGATGTCGGAGAACCCTGTGCTGGAGATGAGAGTGGCAGGGAAAGTTTAGGCTTTAACTTCTTTACAATGAGCAGTTAAGCCGTCGTGGCCGTCGTGGCCGTCGGCCGTTGGAGTTGAGAGTTGAGCGTCTCATAAGTCGAAGCTTGGAGTTCGGCTGCCCCTTGATCCTTCGGTCGCTCTCAACTCTGAACTTTGTGACTGTGAACTCTGTCCTCGGCACTCGGAACTGTCAACGCCGGACGCTCAACGCTGAACGCTGACGGTTCCAACTCCCCGCGCAATGTGTTATTCATCCGCGGCCTCGTCCGAAACTCGATTTTTTGCCGGTCTGCCGGTCGGCAACTCCGTGGAAGCATGATCAAAGCGCCCGATGTCACATTTCTCTACGTCGTCCTGGCGTTCATCGCGTCTTACGCGATTCTGAAGCGCTCCCTGTTCGCGCCGCTTCTCGCGATCCTGGACGAGCGGGAGCGCGAGGCGCGCAGCGCCGAAAAGGTGCATGCGGAGAGCCTCGCGGAGCTCGAGAAGACGGTCGCTCGCGCGGAGGCGGATCTCGCGCGGACCCGCGGCGAGGCGCTGGCCGTTCGCGAGGCGCTTCGCGGTGAAGGACGCGCGCACTGGGAGCGGAAGATGGGTGAGGCCAGAGGGGCCGCGGACGCCGCACTGACCCGGGGGTCCGAAGAGATCGGCGCCGCGGCGAAGAAGTCCGCCGCAGAGCTGCCGCGCGCCGCTCGGGACCTAGCCCGCCTGCTCGCCGAAAAAATTCTCGGACGGAATCTCGCGGCGTGACGGTCTTTTTCGTCACCGCCGGCGCGCTCTTCTCACCGGGCGTGGCTGAGCATGCGGCCTCTGGCCCGCTCGGTCTTCCGATGTGGATCTGGCAGCTCGCCAACCTCGTCGGATTCTTCGGGCTGCTCCTGTATTTCGTGGCGCGCCCGGTCACCGAGATGTTCCGGAAGAGACAGATCGAGGTCGAGGAGCGCGGGAAAGAAGCCCGGGAACGCCGGGCGGCGGCGGCCCGGCTCGAATCCGAGATTCACGACCGGATGGCGCAACTCGACCGGGACCTCGCGGACGTGCGGGCGCGCGGCGCCTCCGAAGGCGAGGCGGCGCGGGCGGAGCTCATGGCGCGCGCGGATCAGGACTCGGAACGGATCCGCCGCGAGGCCGAGCGCGAGATCGAACGCCGGCTGGCTGACGCCAAGGACGAACTCCGGCGGACTGCCGCGGACCTGACCGCCTCGGCGGCGCGCGAGATCGTCGCAATGCGAATCACGCCGGAGGACCGGCGGCGGCTCCTCGATGAGAGCGTGGCGCAGATCGCCGCGGGGGAGAAGCGTTGAGCGCGTTCGCGCGCAGCTACGCGCGGGCGGCCCTGGAGAGCGCTCCCGGCGGGTACGACTTCGAGCGGCTTCTCGAGAACCTCGGCTCGGTCCGGCGCGCGATCGACTCCGATTCGCGCCTGAAGGAGTTTTTCGCCGCCCCGTCGATTCCGAAGCCGCCGAAGCAGCGCGCTCTCGAGGCGCTGGCCGTCAAGGCGGAGCTCGACGACTTCGGACGCCGGCTACTCCGCGTCATCCTCGACCACGGGCGCCTGACGAAGCTGTCGGAGATCGCCTCTGCCCTGTCGGAGGCGTTCGACCGCAAGCGCGGCATGCACGAGGCCGAGGTGACGGTCGCCGCTCCGATCACGCCCGAGGAAGAGAAGAAGATCGCCGACGCGCTCGGTCGTTCGCTCGGAGGGTCAGTCCGGCTCCACGTGACTGTCGACGAAAAGATTCTGGGCGGCTTCGTCGCCCGGGTCGGCAGCCGGGTCATCGACGCGTCGGTCGCGAGCGCGATCGGGCGTTTCCAGGAAAGAGGGAAGGAGAGATCGAGGGCGTAATCATGGACATCAAAGCAGACGAAATTACCGAAATCCTGAAGCAGCAGCTTTCCGGCTACGAGAAGTCGATCGACGTCGCGGAAGTCGGAACGGTTCTCTCCGTCGGCGACGGAATCGCGCGCCTGCACGGCCTCGACAAGGTCATGGCGGGCGAGCTCGTCGACTTCGGGCACGACCTCCTCGGCCTCGCGCTGAACCTCGAAGAAGACAACGTCGGCGTCGTCCTGCTCGGCGAGACGGCCGACGTGCACGAAGGGCAGGAAGTCCGCCGCACGGGGCGCATCATGGAGGTTCCCGTCGGGCCGGCGCTCATCGGCCGCGTGGTCGATGGAATCGGCCGGCCGATCGACGGCAAGGGTCCGATCTCGACGAAGGAGTTCTACCCGCTCGAGCGCGTGGCGCCCGGCGTCATCGACCGCCAGCCGGTCCGCGAGCCCGTTCAGACCGGGTTGAAGGCCATCGACGCGATGATCCCGATCGGACGCGGACAGCGCGAGCTGATCATCGGCGACCGGCAGACCGGAAAGACGGCAGTCGCCCTGGATACCGTGATCAACCAGAAGGGCAAGGGCGTCATCTGCCTCTACGTCGTGATCGGGCAGAAGAAGTCGACGGTCGCGCAGGTGGTCAAGACGCTGGAGGAATACGGCGCGATGGAGCACACGATCGTGGTCTCCGCGACCGCCTCGGACCCCGCCCCCATGCAGTTTGTCGCGCCGTACACCGGATGCGCG
The DNA here is from genome assembly GCA_038229875.1 of Thermoanaerobaculia bacterium. Lineage (GTDB taxonomy): Bacteria > Acidobacteriota > Thermoanaerobaculia > UBA5066 > Gp7-AA6 > JALYUA01. The sequence goes on from JBBROA010000035.1 coordinate 28,574, forward strand.
ATGGGCGAATACTTCATGTTCAACAAGCAGCACGCGCTGACGATCTACGACGACCTCTCCAAGCACGCCGCCGCGTACCGCGAGATCTCGCTGCTGCTGCGCCGGCCGCCGGGCCGCGAGGCGTATCCCGGCGACGTGTTTTACCTGCACTCGCGGCTCTTGGAGCGCGCGTCGAAGCTGTCGGACAAGAACGGCGGCGGCTCGCTGACGTCCCTCCCGATCATCGAGACGCAGGCGGGCGACGTGTCCGCCTATATCCCGACCAACGTGATCTCGATCACCGACGGCCAGATTTATCTCGAGACCGACCTCTTCTATTCGGGCGTGCGCCCGGCGGTCAACGTCGGCATCTCGGTGTCCCGAGTCGGCGGAAACGCTCAGATCAAGGCGATGAAGCAGGTCGCCGGCACTCTGCGCCTCGACCTCGCCCAGTACCGGAACCTCGCGGCGTTTGCTCAATTCGGTTCGGACCTCGACAAGGCTTCCCAGGCCCAGTTGAACCGCGGCCGGCGTCTCGTCGAGCTTCTCAAGCAGCCGCAATTCTCGCCTCTCGACGTCGATCTCCAGGTGGTCTCGATCTACGCCGGAACGCGAGGACACCTGGACTCGCTCCGCGTGGAGTCGATCCTGGATTTCGAGGCGGCGCTCCACCAGTTCATGCGCAGCGAGCGTCCTCAGGTGCTCTCCGCGATCGTCGCGACCGGCAAGCTCGAGAAGGACACCGAAGAGGCGCTGGCGACCGCGATCAAGGAATTCAAGGACCGCTACGTAAAGGAAAACGCCGGCGCCCAGGCGGCCTGAGAAGTGAGAGTTCACAACGTGAGAATCCGTTTCAGGGCTGACAGCTGACAGCTAGACCAAGACCAAAACCATGGCTTCCTTAATCGACATCCGCCGCCGGCTGCGTTCCGTCAAGAACACGCAGCAGATCACCAAGGCCATGAAGATGATCTCGGCGGCGCGGCTCCGTCGCGCGCAGGAGCGGGCCATCGCTGCCCGCCCGTATGCGCGGATTCTGCGGGAAGTCCTGGCGTCGGTTTCTTCCCGCGTGCGGGAGATGCCGCACCCGCTCTTAGCCGAGCGGGAGGAGAAGCGGGTCGCGGTCCTCGTCGTTTCGGGCGACCGGGGGCTGGCGGGCGGCTTCAACTCGAACGTCAACCGGGCGGTTCTGCAGCTCCTCTCCGAAAAGAAATGGGAGTCGGTGACGATACTTCCCATCGGGAAGAAGGCGGTGGAGTTCTCGCGCAGGCGGCGCGCGAAGCTCGCCGAGAAAACGTATCCCGGGATTTTCTCGAAGGTGGAGTACTCGACCGCGCAGGAGATCGCAGCGGGGCTTTCCACCGAGTTCGCCGAGGGGAGGATCGACGCCGCCTACGTGGTTTTCAACGAGTTCAAGTCGGTCATCGCGCAGACCGTTCGCGTCGAGCGGCTGCTCCCGATCTCCCGCGCGCAGGCAGCGCTCGCGGAAGCGCCGGTCTCGGAAGTCGAGCCGATCTTCGAACCGGATCCGGCGACGATCCTGGCGCGACTCCTTCCCCGTTATCTCGAGTTTGCGATTTTTCGGATCCTGCTCGAGTCCGGCGCGGCGGAGCACGCCGCCCGCATGACCGCCATGGATTCCGCGTCCAAGAACGCGGGCGACATGATCGACTCCCTGACCCTGACCTACAACCGCGTCCGACAGGCGCGGATCACCAAAGAGCTGATCGAAATCGTTTCGGGCGCGTCCGCACTCGAATAGATCGGCGTTGAAAGAGGACCCAATGGCTGAAGGCGCAGAAAACGCAGAAAACAAGGACAAGATCGGACGCGTGGTCCAGGTGATCGGGCCCGTGCTCGACGTGGAATTTACGACCGGGCATCTCCCGGCGATTTACAACGCGGTCATCATCCGCGATGACGGCAAGGCGACCGGGCACCCGATCGAGGTCGTCACGGAAGTCGCGCAGCACCTCGGCGAGAATCGCGTGCGCTGCATCGCGATGAAGCCGACGGACGGCATGGTCCGCGGCATGACCGCGATCGACACCGGCGCCCCGATCTCGGTTCCGGTCGGCAAGCAGACGCTCGGCCGGATCATGAACGTGATCGGCGAGCCGATCGACGAGCGCGGGCCGATTCAGACCAAGGAACGTTGGTCGATCCACCGCCCGGCGCCCCGGTACGAGGACCAGTCGACCGCGGTCGAGATGTTCGAGACCGGCATCAAGGTCATCGACCTTCTGGAGCCCTATTCGAAGGGCGGCAAGACGGGGCTCTTCGGCGGCGCCGGCGTCGGCAAGACCGTTCTCATCATGGAGCTGATCAACAACGTCGCGCAGCAGCATGGCGGCTACTCGGTGCTCGCCGGCGTCGGCGAGCGCACGCGCGAAGGAAACGACCTGTATCTCGAAATGAGCGAGTCGGGCGTCGTGACTCCCGGAGATCCCTCGAAATCGAAGGCGACCCTGATCTACGGGCAGATGACCGAGCCCCCAGGGGCGCGGCTGCGCGTCGGTCTGACCGGACTGACGGTTGCCGAGTATTTCCGCGACGAGGAGAAGCAGGACGTGCTCCTCTTCATCGACAACATTTTCCGGTTCACGCAGGCCGGCTCGGAGGTCTCGGCGCTTCTCGGACGGATGCCGTCCGCCGTCGGATACCAGCCGAACCTCGCGACCGAGATGGGAGAGCTTCAGGAGCGGATCACCTCCACCAAGACCGGCTCCATCACCTCGGTGCAGGCGATCTACGTCCCCGCGGACGACCTCACGGATCCGGCCCCCGCGGCGGCGTTCGCGCATCTGGACGCGACCACCGTTCTGTCCCGCTCGATCTCCGAGCTTGGCATCTACCCCGCGGTCGATCCGCTCGACTCGACATCGAAGATCCTGTCGCCCCGGATCGTCGGCGAGGAGCATTACGGCGTCGCGCGCGCCGTCCAGGCGGTCCTCCAGAAGTACAAGGACCTGCAGGACATCATCGCGATTCTCGGTATCGACGAGCTCTCCGAGGAGGACAAGCTGACGGTTTCGCGCGCCCGCAAGATCCAGCGCTTCCTGTCGCAGCCGTTCTTCGTCGCCGCCCAGTTCACCGGCCTCGAGGGGCGTTACGTCAAGATTGCCGACACCATCCGCGGATTCAAGGAGATCGTCGACGGCAAGTGCGACGACATGCCCGAGCAGGCGTTCTACATGGTCGGCACGATCGAAGAAGCCCGCGAGCGCGCCGAGAAGATGAATCAAACGGCCGCCTGATTCAGGCGGGGAGCGCACCCGCCGCGCGGACCATCCCGGGTCCGGGCGCGTCGCTCGAGCGCGCCTGGATGCTCGTGGCATGCGACCGTTGACGAAGCGACGAAGCGATTGAGCGATTGACCGCGCCACCACTGTCAGAAGCCAACAAGCGAGCCCCCATGGACCTCCACCTCTCCAACCGCGTCGCGATGGTCGCCGCCTCCTCCAACGGAATCGGCAAAGCGATCGCCCTTTCGCTCGCTCGCGAGGGCTGCCGCATCTCGATCTGCGGCCGAGATCCCGAAAGACTCCGGCAGGCGCGGGAAGAGATCGCCGGCGCCGTGCCGGTGCAGGGCGTTCTCGCCTCGACCTGCGACGTCACGCGTTCGGAAGACCTGTCCGCGTGGCATCGTGCCACGGTCGAAGCCTTCGGTCCGGTCGACATTCTCGTGACCAATACCGGCGGTCCTCCGGCGGCGCGTTTCCTCTCCCTGACCGAAGAGCAATGGAACGCGGGGATCGATTCGACGCTGTTCAACGTGCTGCGCCTTTCCCGCCTGGTCCTGCCTTCGATGCGGGAGCGCCGGTGGGGCCGGATCGTTCACATCACCTCGTTCGTCGCCAAACAGCCGAACGACCTGCTGACGATCTCGAGCACGCTGCGCGCGGGCATCTCCGCTCTGACCCGCACGATGTCGAACGAGTTCTCGCGAGACAACGTCCTCGTCAACGCGATCCTGCCCGGCCACGTCCTCACCGACCGCCAGGTGCATTTGAACGAGATCCGTTCGAAAGAGGAAGGCGTGCCGATCGAGGCGTACGCCGCCCGCGTCGAGCGGGCCATTCCGATCGGCCGCTACGGGCGTCCGGAGGAAATCGGAGATACGGTCACCTTCCTGTGCAGCGAAGCCGCGAGCTACGTGAGCGGAGCGACTCTGCAGGTGGACGGCGGATTGATCCAGAGCACGTTTTGAGGCGAATCCCGGGCCGATAACCGCAACGGAGGAACGATGGCATCCAGGCTCAAGTTGATCGTGGTCACGCCGCAGAAGCAGGTCACCGAAGCGGAGGCGGACGAGGTCCAGCTTCCCGGCGAGCTGGGTTACCTCGGCATTCTTCCGGGGCACACACCTCTGGTCACCCTCCTCAAGGCCGGGATCGTGACGTACAAGAACGCCGGAACCGCCCGTTCCCTCGCGGTGTCTTCCGGCTTCGCGGAGGTGTCGAGCGACGTCGTGTCCGTGCTCGCCGATCTCGCCGAGGAGCCGGGGGACGTCGACGCGGCGGCGGCGGAACGGGACCGGACGAGCGCCGCCGAGGCGATGACCACGGCGGGAATGGAGACGGTCGACGAGATCCGCACTCGCCTGGAGTTCGCGCAGGCACGGCTCGAGGTCGCGAAACGATAGGAGCTTCCCGCGATACCCTACGCGCCGTGAGCGCGACGACACCCGAAACGGGCTCTGACAAAATCCAGCCGCCCCACCCTCAACCGGAGGAGCGGTACTTTCTGGAAGGGCCGCGCTCGCGCCGGCGGGAACTCTATTCGGTTCTGACGATCCTCTGGGAAATCGTCAAGGGGTTCCGGGCGCTCCACTTCGTCGGCCCCTGCGTGACCGTCTTCGGCTCCGCCCGCTTTTCAGACGACCACCCGTACTACCAGCTCGCGAGGGTCGCCGGCCAGCGCCTGGCCAACCTGGGATTCACGGTCATGACGGGCGGCGGACCGGGGATCATGGAGGCGGCAAACCGCGGCGCTCGCGAGGCCGGCGGGTACTCCATCGGCTGCAACATCGTGCTCCCCCAGGAGCAGAAGCTAAACGCGTACCTGGACCGCCGCGTGACGTTCAAGTACTTCTTCGTCCGGAAGGTCATGCTCGTCAAGTA
>JBBROA010000036.1:0-33390 GCA_038229875.1 Thermoanaerobaculia bacterium
GTCCCTACACTTCCTCCGCTCGCCGACGCTCTGCTCTGCCCCGGTGGCTTCACTACTACAATTTCCATCGTCGACACTCCGCACTCGGTGATAAACCACCCGCGTCAAGGGTGAACAACCTCCTTAGCCGCGACACCTAGGGACGGACGGGCAACATCAGCCGCGCTATGCAGCCCGTGCCGGTCGGGCGGTTCTCCAGGGTGAGCGTCCCCCCGTGGGCCTCCGCGATCTGGCGGGAGAGGACCAGGCCGATTCCGGAGCCGGAGGGCTTCGTCGTGAAGAACGGCACGAAGAGGTTCGCGCTGTTCGACAGCCCCGGGCCGCCGTCCGCGACCCAGATCTCGGCCTTGCCGACGGACCCGTTGGCGCGGCCCCAGCCGGCCTCGACCGCCCCGGAGGTCTCGAGCGCCGCGTCGACGGCGTTTCGGAGCAGGTTGATGAGGAGTTGCTCGAGCTGGTCCGCGTCGGCGCGCACGACGATCGGCGGCCCTCCCGCGATCTGGACGGGAAGACGCGTCTCGAGCGCCGCCACCCGCGCGAGGAGAGAGCCGATCTCGACGGGCGCCGGGCGCGGCTGGGGGAGCCGCGCGAGCTTCGCATACGCGCCTGTGAAACGGGAGAGCGCCTCCGCGCGCGCCGAGATGATGGCGAGGCCGCGGCGCATGTCCTCGCGCCAGTCGGATGGGCGATCCTCACGGGCGACCAGGCTCTCGAGGCTTCCGGCCAGCGACTGGATGGGCGCCAGCGAATTGTTGAGCTCATGCCCCAGCACCCGGATCAGCCGCTGCCAGGCCTGCCGCTCCTGCTCGCGCAGCGGCTCGCTGACGTCCGCGAGCACCAGAAGGTGATGAGGAAGTCCGCCCTGGCGAAAGACGCTTTGACGGATCTCCCACCGGCCGGTCCCGCCCGGGAACACCGCGTCCGCGATGCGCGGGGCCTCGGGACGGAGAAACGCGGCGAGCCCGAGCTCCTCGGCGTCGTGACCCAGGAGCCTCGGCTCCGGCTGTCCGAGCAGGTGCTCTCCGAAGCGATTCGTCAGCTTCAGCCGCCCGGCGCTGTCGAACGCGAAGACCGCGACGTCGATCTCCGCCATGACCTTCCGCAGAAGCGCGGTGGCCTCGAGCGCCCCGAGCCGCTGCTGGCGGAGGGTCTCGGTCAGCGCGTTTACCTCGATGAGCACCTCCCCGAGCGCGTCGTCCGGCCGCGCGCCGCGGGCGCGAATCGAGAAGTCGCCTTCGCGCATCGCCGCGAGGAGATTCGAGACGGTCTGGAGCGGGACGACGACGCGTTCCTTCAGCGCGGACGCGAAGAGGAGCCACCCGGCGGCGATCACGACCGTCAGAGTCCACTGCACGCGAGCCGGGAAGTTTCCGGTCCAGAGAAGGACCAGGGACACCACCGATCCGGGAAGAGCGGCCAGCAGGGCCAGAAGCAGGACGCGCCACTCGTGGGAGAGCCTTCTAGAGCCCGCGGGCGCGTTAATGGCCGTGCTTCTCTAGACGCCGGTACAGGGCGCTGCGCGAGAGGCCGAGCGCCCGGGCCGCGTGGCTCACGTTGCCGGCATAGCGGGACATCGCTTTCTGGATCAGGACCCCCTCGACGTCCTCGAGGCTCATCTGGTCGAGTGGCATCGCCGAGCTCTCCTCGCGCCGCAGCCCGAGGTCGGAAGCTTGGACGGTCTCGCTGCGCGCCAGCAGGGCCGCGCGCTCGATCGCGTGGTCGAGCTCGCGGACGTTCCCCGGCCACGGGTGCTCCAGAAGAGCGCGAAGGGCGCCGGAGTCGAAGGCGAGCGATCCCTTCCGATAGCGCTGCGCGTGGGACTGCAGGAAATGCTGGGCGAGCGATGGGATGTCTTCACGCCGCTCGCGCAGCGACGGCACCCGGATCTCGATCGTGTTCAGGCGGAAGAGCAGGTCCTGCCGGAACCTTCCGGAGGCGACTTCCGCGTGAAGGTTCGCGTTCGTGGCCGTCAGGATCCGCACGTCGACTTTTCGAGTGCGCGACGATCCAAGCCGCTCGAACTCGCCGGTCTCGAGCACGCGAAGAAGCTTCGCCTGCTGGCTCGCGGGCACGTTCGCGATTTCGTCCAGGAAGAGCGTCCCTCCATCCGCCAGCTCGAAGCGGCCCACGCGGTCCGCGCGCGCGTCGGTGAAAGCTCCCTTGACGTGGCCGAAGAGCTCGCTTTCGAAGACGCCCTCGGAGATCCCGCCGGCGTTCAGCGAGACGAGGGGCCGCGAGGAGCGGCGCGACGCGGCGTGCAGAGCCCGGGCGATCACGCCTTTCCCGGTGCCGTTCTCGCCCGTGATGAGCACGTTTGCGTCGGACGGCCCGACCCGGGCGACGAGCTCCAGAACGGGCCGCATCGCCGCGGACTCCGCGATGACCGACGGATCTGCCGTCTCGTGGCGGAGAATCCGGTTTTCCGCTTCCAGTCTCTGCCCTTTGCGAAGCGCGCGGCCAAGGGCGATCTGGGTGCGGAGCGTCGCGATCAGGCGGGTGTTCTCCCAGGGCTTCTGGACGAAGTCGCGGGCACCCCGCCGCATCGCCTGGACCGCGATGTCCACGGTGCCCCACGCGGTCATCACGACGATCGGCAGGGTGGCGTCGATCTCCTGGATACGGGCGAGAAGATCGAGACCTTCCCGGCCGGAGGTCGTGTCCCGCGCGTAGTTCAGGTCCATCAGCACCGCGTCGAACTCGCCGGCGTCGAGCGCCGCGATGAGCGCCGATGGAGACGACACGGTCTCGCTCTCGAGTCCCTCGCCCTTCAACAGCAGCCGGAGCGCCTCCAGGACGTCCGGCTGGTCGTCCGCAATGAGGACGCGAGAGGTGGCGGGACGCATGGCGGGAGCTTAACCGAGCGGGTGCGGGTACGGGTGCGCCGGGTCCGGTCACTCGAAGCGCAGCGCCACGCCTCGCGAGGCGCGCCGCGCATTTCGAGAGTTCGACACGAGAGATTTCAAGAGGTCCTTCGATCTGCAGCCGTGGAGATCAGTCCGCGCGCATGGCGATCACGGGATCGAACCGGGTGGCTCGCCGGGCGGGAATCGCGGTGGCGAGGAACGAGACCGCCGCCATGACTCCGACCAGAGAAGCGAAAGTGAGCGGATCGGTCGGGCTCACGTCGAACAGGAGCGCTGAAAGACTCCGCGTGAGCAGAAACGCGCCCAGGATGCCGAGCCCGATCCCCGCGGACGTCAGCACCAGCCCCCGCCGGGCCACCAGCGCGAAGACGTCGGCCTTCCGAGCACCGAGTGTCATGCGAATCCCGAATTCCCTGCGCCGCTCCGAGACGAGCGAGGACAGAACGCCGTAAACACCGAGCGAGGCGAGCAGGAGCGCCGTCGCCCCGAACACAGTGAGCAGCAGGGTCGAGAAGCGCCGACGCACGAACGTCCGCTCCACGATGTCGGACATACGCGTCAGCGAGGTCACAGGAAGGTCCGCGTCGATCGACCAGATCGCCTTCTGGACGGGCTTCAGCGCCGTAGCGGGCGGGAGCGCTGTCCCGATCAGCATCGCCAGGGTGGGACGCGGATGCTGCGCGAACGGGAAGTAGATTTCCGGGATCGGCGCCCTGTCGATGCGGTTCGCCCGCACGTCCGCCACGACGCCGACGATCTCGCGCCAGTCCCGGTCCGTGCCCCACTCGACGCGGAGGCGCCGTCCGAGCGGGTTGTCCCCGGGCCAGAAACGTCGCGCCATCGTCTCGTTGATCAGCGCCACGGGAGTGGCGGTCTCCCGGTCCGCGTCCAGGAGAAGCCGTCCGGAACGAAGCGGAATCCGGAGCGTCTTCCAGTAGCCGGGAGTCACCACCCGGTAGTCGGCGATCGGGTCTCTCCCCGGGGGCCAGGCGGGCCGCCCTTCGATGTCGAAGTTGCCGTTGGTGCTGTTGTTGTCGAGCGGCGGGGCGTTGACGCCTGCGACCGATTCGACGCCGGGGATCAACGCGATCCGCGAGGCCGCCTCGTTGACGAAACGGCGCGTCGCGTCGTCCGCCGCGTAGCGCGGAGCGGGGAGCGACATCCGGAGGACGAGAAGATTTTTAGCCGCGAAACCCGGATCGACGCCGGAGAGCCGAGACGCGCTGCGCACCATCAAGCCCGCCCCGATCAGGAGCGAGAGCGCGATGGCGATCTGAGCGACCGCGAGGACCGTGCGCGCGGGTCCACGTCCGATCCCCGACGTCGTGCGGCTGCTCGTCTGAAGCGCGGCGTTCAGGCTCTTGCGCGACAGCGTGAGCGCCGGCACCAGCCCGAAGATGAGCGAAGTCGCGAGCGTCGCCGCGAGGGTGAAGAGGAGCACGCGCGCATCCATGTGGGGCTTGCTGGCGGCGCCGAGGCTCCAGGGCGCCGCTTTCGAGAGGATCTCGATTCCCCAGGCCGCGAGGCCGACTCCGGCGAGCCCTCCGAGGAATCCGAGGAATACGCTCTCGGTCAGGAGCTGTCGGATGAGCCGCAGCCTCGCCGCTCCGAGCGCCGACCGGATCGCGAGCTCGCGGCTTCGGGTGGCGTTCTTCGCCAGGAGGAGATTGCCGAGGTTCACGCAGGCGAGCAGCAGGACGAGGGCGACCGCGCCGAGAAGGACCACCAGGGTCCGGCGCAGCGGGCCGACGAGCTCCTCCTGCAGGGGCACGATCCGGGCGCCGTGACCCGCGTTCGTGTGAGAGTACGCCGCCTCGAGGCGTTTCTCGATCGCGGTCATTTCCGCCTGCGCCGATTCGATCGACGCGCCGGGCGAGAGCCGTCCGAACACCTGGAGAAAGTGAGACTCGCGGTTGGCCTTCGCCGCCGCCGTCAGCGCGAGCGGCATCCACACCTGGACGTCCTGCGGATGGTCGAAACCCTCGGGCATGACGCCCGTGATCGCGTACAGCTCTCCGTCGAGGCGGACGGCGGCGTTGACCGGCGGGCTGCCGAGGTGCTTCCAGAACCTGTCGCTCAGAACGGCGCGCCGGACCTGGCTGTCCGAAGACTCGGATCCCGCGAGGCCCGACCCGAACCTGGGCGGCGTCCGAAGCAGAGAAAAGAAGTTCTCCGTAACGCCCGCGGCGACGACGCGCTCGGGAGCGCCTCGGCCGGTCATCGTCGCGACGCGGTACTCGCTCGCCGCGAGCCCTTCGAAGCTCTTCGCTCCGCTCCGCCAGTCGGAGAAGTCCGCGGCGCTCGCCGGGGCGTCCTCGATGTCGGGCTGCGTCTCTCGCACCCAGACAAGCCGGTCGGCAGCGGGATAAGGAAGGGGCCGGAGGAGAACACCGTCGACGAGAGAGAAGATTGCGGTATTCGCCCCGATTCCGATCGCCAGCGTCGCGACAGCGATCATCGTGAACGCGGGCGCCTTGATCAGCGTACGAGCGGCGTGGCGGAGATCCTGGAAGAGTCCGGTCATGTGTCCTCCCTGCAAGCCGTCGTTCGGTGGGAAGCTGCGACCGCTGACGTTCCCCTCGGTGGCGGCGATGAGGTCCGGATCGCGTATCGGAGGTCGTGCAGAAGTTCACTCATGACACCTCCCGTCAGTCCGCGCGCAGCGCGTCGGAAGGCGAAACCTTCGAGGCTCTCCACGCCGGCAGCGCGCTCGCGGCCAGCGAGACGACGATCAAGAGACAGGCGGCGGAGGCGAGGACGAGTGCATCGCGCGCGCCGACGCCGAAGAGCAGTCCCGAGAGAAGACGCGTTCCCGCGAGCGCGCCCGCGACGCCGATCGCGGTGCCCGCGGCGGCGAGGACGGCGCCCTGCCGGACGACGAGGAGGAGCACGGACCGTGGCGCCGCTCCGAGGGCGGCGCGCACGCCGAACTCCCGGCGGCGCAATCCGACGCTGTACGCGAGCACGCCGTACGTGCCGAGAGAGGCGAGGAGAAGAGCGCTGCCGGCGAAGAAGGCGAGGAGCAGGGTCGCGAACCTCTGCCGCGCGATCGAGCGGGTCACGATCTCGTCCATCGTGCGGACGTCCGAGACCGGGATGTCCGGGTCGATCGCCGCCACGGCCGCGGTGGCTGCCTTCGCGAGGCGGCCCGGCGGGATCGAGGCGGCGATCACCACCGCGACCTCGTCGACGGGGCACTGGTCGAGCGACGCGTAGAAGAACGGGGTCGGAACCCGATCGAGCCCCGCGTCCCGGACGTCGCCGACGACACCGACGATCTCGCCCTCGATCCGGGTCGTCCCCGGCCGGGCGCCGAACCGGATCCGCTGCCCGATGGCGTTGCCGGCCGGCCAGTACCTGCGCGCGGCGGTGGCGCTGGCGAGAAGGACGATCGGCGACCGGCGCCGGTCGTCCGCCGTAAACGCTCGCCCCGCAACGACCGGGAGGCCGATCGTCCGGAGGTAGTCGCGGCTGACGACCCGGACCTGCGCCGACGGCTCGTTGTCCGGAGTTGCGGGCGGCGCGCCGTGGATCGTGAACGTGCTCGAGAATTCTATCCCGGTGAGCGGGAGCCCGAAGATCGCTGCGGCCGACCGGACGCCGGGAAGCGCCCGTGTTCGCGCGAGGAGCGACTCGTAGAAGCGCCCTTCGCTCTCCTCGTCGGGGTAGCGCGCCTGCGGAAGCGAAAGCTGGTAGGTCAGGACGCTCCTCGCGTGAAAGCCGGGGTCCTGGTTCTCGAGCCTCACGAAGCTGCGCAGGAGAAGGCCGGCGCCGGCGAGGAGGACGAGCGAAAGGGCGATCTCGGCCAGAACGAGACCGTTGCGGAGCGCCGCCGTCTCCCGCTCCGCGCCGCCGCTCCTGCCGGCGGATTTCAATCCCGTCCCGACGCCGCGGGTCGCCGTGCGAAGGGCTGGAGCGAGGCCGAAGAGAAGCGCCGTCACCGCCGCCAGGCCCACGCTGAACAGGAGCACGGGAAGATCGAGCCTGGTCTCCGACAGCCGCGGCAGGTCCTTCGGCCCGAGGCGAACGATCCACGAGACCGCCCAGCCGGCGAGCAGGATGCCCAGGCCGCAGCCGGCCGCCGCGAGCACGAGGCTCTCGGTCAGAAGCTGGCGCACGATACGGCCCCTTCCCGCGCCCAAAGCGGCGCGGACGGCGAGCTCCGATTCCCGCGCGGTCGCCCGCGAGAGCAGCAGGTTGGCGACGTTCGCGCACGCGATCAGGAGGACGAAGGCGCACGCTCCGAGAAGCGTCCAGAGCGCCGGCCTGGCCTTGCCGGAGATCTGGTCGCGGAGCGGCTGAACGCTCGTCGTCCATCCCGGATTCATGCCGGGGTTCTCGGCGTGGATCTGTCTGTGGATCGCGGCGATATCGGCGGAAGCCTGCTCGACGGACACGCCCGGCTTCAGCCGCCCGATGACGTCGAGATAGTGCGCGCCCCGCTGCGTCATAACCTTCTCGCCGAACGTCAGCGGGAGCCACGCGGCGGATTCTCCCGCGGGGTATTCGAATCCCGCCGGCATCACTCCAATGACGGGGGAGCTCACGCCGTCGAGTCGGAGCACCCTTCCGACCGCATGCGGATCGCTGCCGAAGGCCTTTCTCCAGAGAGCGTGGCTGATCACGACCGCCGCGGGGCCGCCGCGGGTGGTCTCCTCCGCGGAGAAGACGCGGCCGAGTACGGGCGCCACGCCGAGCGCGGGCAGAAGCTCCTTCGTGCAGACCGTGACGGAGATCCGCTCCGCGGCGCGCTCCGGGATTCCGGTCAGCGCCGCCTGTTGCGTCTGGTACGCCGCCAGCGCGGTAAAGGAACGGTTCCTGTCGCGCCAGTCGAAGTAGTTGGGCGGAGAGGCGGAAAACTCGGCGATGCCGCGCTCGAGATCCGCCTCGTGCACGGAGGCGAGCCGGTCGGACGCGGGATACGGCAGCGGGCTCAAGAGCACGGAGTGCACCAGCGAGAAGATCGCGGTGTTCGCTCCGATTGCGAGCGCCAGCGTTGCGATGGCCGCGGCCGCGAAGCCGGGGCTTTGGCGGAGGGTCCGGGCCGCGTATCGCAGGTCCTGCAGGAAAGCGCGCATGGTCATCTTCCTTTCGTCACGCGGATCTCCACTTCGTCATTCGGACTTGAGCGCCGTCAGGGGGTCGAGCCGCGCGGCCCGACGGGCGGGAAGCCAGGACGCACAGACGGTGGTGGCGGCCAGGATCATCGCGACCGCGGCGAAGGTCAGCGGATCGGTCGCGGCAACGCCGAAGAGAAGGCCCGCGAGCGCTCGGGCCGTCAGCGCCGCGAGAACGCATCCGGCGGCGAGCCCCGCGGCCGCGACGCCGCCGATGCGGCGCATCTCGAGCAGAAGGACGTCGCGCGGCGCGGCGCCCACCGCCATGCGGAGGCCGATCTCCCGCGTGCGGCGGCTGACCGAGTACGCCACCAGTCCGGCGAGGCCGATCGCCGTCAGAAGCAGACCGACGGCGCCGAGCGCGCCGGAGACGGCGCCTGCGACGCGCTGCGGAAGCGTCGAGAAACCGATGAACTTGCGCATGGGAAGGATGACGGCGGGCGGGAGCGCCGGATCGAGCCGTTTCCATTCGCTTCGCAGCGCCGCGGCAAGAGCGGCGGGAGAGCCTCCGCCTCGAACCACCAGCTCGCGCTTGGTCCGAGCGCTCTGTCGCGCGGAGAAAAACAGGAACCCCCGGGGAGCCTCCCACAGCTGGCGATACTTTCCGTCCCGGGCCACCCCGATGACGGTCACGGACCCGTCGGCCGCCGAGATGGTCCGTCCGAGCGGATCGCCGCCCGGCCACAGAGTGCGGGCCAGCGTCTCGTTGATGAGGGCGACGGGCGCGCTCCCGGGGCGGTCTCCGGCGTTGAAAGAGCGGCCTCGGACGACGGGGATCCGAAGCGTCTCGAAGAACTCATCTCCGACATCGGCAATCTCGACGGAAGGTCTGCCCTCGGCGGGAGACCCCGGAAGGCCGACGCGGGCGGTGCGATGGGACAGGCCGAGCGGCAGGGGGGTGGCGGTCGTCGCGGACGTCACTCCCGGTATGCCGCGGACTTCCCCCGTCAGGCGGTCGAACGCGGCGCGCGCGCGGTCGACGTCATACCCCAGAAGAGACAGATCGATGGACGCGACCGACAGGCCGTCGGGGGAGAACCCGGGATCCGCGGAGGCCGCGTTGCGCACGGTCTGAGCGAAAAGCGCGGCCGCTACGAGGAGCAGGACCGAGATCGCGACCTGGCCCGCGACGAACACGGACCGGATCCGTGAGGTGCCCCGGCGCTCCGTCGGCATTCCCTCCCGGAGAAAGGCCGCCCGATCGGGGCGGGTCGCCAGGATCGCCGGAATCACGCCGAAGAGGAGCCCCGCCAGCGCGGCCGCCGCCATCCCGAACAGGATCACGCGTCCGCCGGGGGCGAAGTGGAACGAGAACGGAACGGGCGTCGGGAGATCGAACCGCTCGAGGAGCGGCGCGGTCCAGAACGAGATCGCGACGCCGACGACTCCACCCGCCAGAAACTGGAAGAGATTTTCGATGAGCAGGAGTCGGACCAGAGTCGCCCGTCCCGCGCCAAGCGCCGCCCGGATACCCATCTCCCTTTCGCGGCCGAGTGCGCGCGCGAGGAGGATCCCGGTCACGTTCGCGCATGCAATGCCGAGCACGAGGAGCGCCAGCGCCGCGAGCACCGTGAAGAATGCAGTCGCTGGGCCCTTCAGCGAGTCCTCGAACCCGGTCGTCTGCCGCACGTCGAACCCGACGCCGCGATGGGCGACGGGCCACTGGCGTTCGAGCCTCGGCGCCATCACCGAGAGAGCACGGGACGCCATCGCGGTCGAAACGCCCGGCTTGCGGCGTCCGACGAGCTCGAGCCAGGCGTGGTCGGGCGAATCGACGTTCGCGCCCGCGATCGCGCCTGCGCCCCCGATCGTCAACCAGACGTCGAAGGGCTGCCCCAGAAACGTGCCGGTGAACCCTGGCGCAGCGACACCCACGACTGTGAACGCGCGGCCGTTGACGAGCACGGTCCTTCCGACGGCGGAAGGGTCCGCGCCGAAACGGTCCCGCCAGACGGCCTCGCTCACGACCGCGGCGGCCTGAGCCGAGGGCGCGTCGTCCGACGGATTCAGAAGGCGTCCGAGCGCGGGGGTCGACCCGAGCACCTGGAAGTAGTTGCCGGTCACGATCTGGGCGATCGCCAGGCGCGGATCTCCGCCCGCCCCGACGCTCACGAGACGCGAAGAAAACGCGGCGAGGCTCGAGAACGGGCCATCCGGAGTGGCGAGGGCCTTCCACGCCGGGTAGGAGACCGAATGGAACGTCGATCCGTCCGGGCTCGTCGCGTGCACATTGACGAGCTCCGAGGGACGCTCGACGCCCGGAAGAGGCCGGAGGTACAGAGCGTCGACGACCGCGAAGATCGTCGCGGTCGCCGCCACTCCGATCCCGACGGTCAGGATGACGGCGAGCGCCGCTCCGGGTGCGCGCCGCACGTTTCGAACCGCAAGCTTCCAGTCGCCGGTCTTCATGGTGTGTCCTTTTCGAGTTTCTTCATTCCGCCCGGATCGCGACCATCGGGTCGACGCGCATGGCGCGGCGCGCCGGGACGGCGCAGGCCACGAGGGCCGTCACGACGACGATCCCGGCCGCCACCGCGTACGTCGCGGGGTCCGAGGCCGTGATGCCGTAGAGCAGGCCGGAGATCAGGCGCGTCAGCGCGAGCGCGCCGACGAGACCCGCCGCGAGTCCGAGGGCGGTCAGGCGGAGCGCGCGGCGCAGCACCGAGGCGAAGATGTCTCCGGCGGAGGCTCCGAGCGCGATCCGGATGCCGAACTCTCTTCTCCGCTGCGCGACCGAATACGAAAGCACGCCCGCGATTCCCTGGAGAGCGAGCAGCAGCGCGGCGACGCCGAAACCCGTCAGCAGATGGGAGCTGAAGCGCCGCGACGCGAGAGCGGACGCTTTGCTCTCCTCCATGGTCCTGACGTCGGACAGCGTGAGCCTCGGATCGACGGCCCACACCGCCCGGCGCAGGCTGCGGCCGTACGCGGCGGGATCGCCCGACGTGCGCAGCACCAGCGTCCCGAAACGCTGCCAGCTCGCCGGCCTTTGCGAATAGGGCGTGTATACCGCCGCCTCGTCCGGCGCCGCGATGTCGCTTCTGCGGACGTCTTCGGTCACGCCGACGATCGTCATCCAGACATCCGCTCCCCATCCGTTCCAGAGGATCCGGCGCCCGATCGGATCTTCCGAGGGGAAAACCTCGCGCACGAACTGGCGATTGACGACGGCTACGGGAAGAGTCCCTTCGCGATCCGCCGGGGTCAGCGCGCGCCCCTTGACCACCCCGAGACGGAGCGTCGCGAAGTAGTTGCCGACCACCGGGCGCGATCGCGCGGAGGGACGCTCCTTCGGCAGCGGCTCCGGCCGGCCCTCGATCTTCAGGCCTCCTCCGATTCCGCCGGACTCGAGCGGCGCGCCGATGACGGAGGCCGCCGAAATCACGCCCGGGATCCGCGCCGACTCCGCGACGATCCCCTCGAAGGCGCGGGTCTGAGGGCCGCGCTCGGAGTACCGCGACTCGGGAAGCACGAGACTCGCCGTCAGGACGTGATCCGGGGCGAACCCGAGCGGAGCGCTCGAGAGCTTCCGGAAACTGCCCAGAAGGAGGCCCGCGCCGACTAAGAGGAGGCAGGCGAGCGCGACTTCGACCGACACGACGAAGCCGAGGGTCCGATGCTGAGCGCGGCCGCCGTCGCCGCCCCTGCCGGCGCGAGCCAGCGCCAGCGCCGGATCGGTGCGGCCGATCGAGAGAGCCGGCGCGAGGCCGAACGCGATCCCGGTCACGAACGCGAGGAGCACCCCGAACAGAACCACCCGGAGATCGAGGCCGATCTCGGATGCGCGGGGGAGCGCCCCGGGCGCCAGGGCGATCAGCGCGTCCTTGCCGAGAGAGGCGAGCGCGACGCCGAGGGCGCCCCCGAGACTCGAAAGCAGCAGGCCCTCGGTGACGAGCTGCCGGACGATCCGGCCGCGGCTCGCTCCCAGCGCCACGCGCAGCGCGATTTCCGGCTGGCGCACCGACGCGCGGGCGAGGAGCAGGCTGGCCAGGTTCAGGCAGGCGAGCAGAAGCACCAGGCCGACGGCGGCCAGCAGAACGAGCAGCGCGGGCCGGATCGATTTCACGAGGAACTCGAGGAGCAGGATCGGCCTGACGATCTTGTGCGCGTTCGTCCGCGGATAGATTCTCGACAGATCCGTCGTGATCGCGACCATCTCCTCACGGGCCCGGCCGATCGAGACGCCCGGACGCAGCCGTCCGATCGCGTCGAAGTTGTTCGTGCCCCGCTCCTCGATCGCCCACGGCGCCTCGACTGCGGCCGGCACGTACAGGTCGACCCCATCGTGGAGGAAGTCGGCCTCGGGCGGGGCAACGCCGATGATGGTTGCCAAGTGGTCCGATAGCCGGATCTTCCGGCCGATGACGCTCCGCTCGGACCCGAACGCGCGCTTCCAGAAACCATTCGAGAGGACGATCACGCGGTCGGCGCCGAGACGGTCGTCTGACGCTCCGAAGAAACGACCGAGGACGGGACGGACTCCGAGCACGCGGAAAAAATCGGCATCCGCCACGGTCCCCATCAGCCGCTCGGGCTCGTTGGTGCCGGTCCAGTCGAACGCCCACGTGCGAAGGAAGAGCGAGATCGACTCGAAGCTGCGGTTCCGTGCCCGCCAGTCGACCCCGTCGGGCAGGGACACGTCCCCTGACCGCGTCAGGAAGGCGATCCTCTCTCCCGAGGGGAGCGGAAGCGGGTTCAACAGGACTCCATTGACGAGCGTGAAGATCGCCGCGTTCGCGCCGATGCCGAAGGCAAGAGTGCCGACCGCGAGCAGAAAGAACCCCGGGCTTTTCTTGAAGAACCGAAATGCGTATCGAAGGTCCTGGATCAGCGTCGACATGCGGGCCCTCCTCTTATCGCGGCAATGGCGTGGCGGTCACGAACTCGAATCCGGCGGCTCCTTGCTTTCTCATCGACGCTCCATCCGCCTCCGCGTCCGGAGCAGGGTCCTCCGTGCTCGCGAGAGTCGTCGTCACTCATGGCGCAGTGCCTCCACGGGACTGACGCGGGCCGCCCTCCGGGCGGGGAGATCCGCCGCGGCGAGCGCGCCCGCGACCAGCAGAAGGGTCGAGAGAAGCAACGTCGGCGCATCCGCCGGTGATACGCCATAGAGGAAGCGTGCGAGAACGCGAGTCGAGGCCCACGTCACGGGAAGGCCGACAACGAGCCCGGCGGCGATCACGCGGGCCGTCTGGCGGATCACCATGCGCCGCATCTGCGCGGGCCGTGCGCCGAGTGCGATGCGGATGCCGATCTCTCGCACGCGGCGCGCGACGCTCCCCGCGACCACGGCGTATACGCCGACCACGGCCAGGAAAAAGGCGAGGGCGGCGAAGACGCCGAGGAACGCCGACCCGAGTCGCTGCGGAAGGAGGACGTCGCCGATCACCTCGGACAGAGTTCGCACGTCGAAGAATGGCAGGGTCGGGTCGAGCCCGGCGACCTCTCGCTTCACGGGCTCCAGAACGAGAGCGGGGTCGCCGGACGAGCGCACGCGAACGACGAGGGTCATGGTGGCCAGCACGCCGTCGGAGCCCATCTGGTCCAGGTCCACCGCCACAAAGGGGACGTCCCGGTCCGTCAGCGTGTGAAACCGGGAGTCCCGCACGACGCCCACGACGGTTCGCTCGGCTCCCGCGATCTTCACGTGCCCGCCGATGGCCGAGCGGCCGGGCCAAAATGCTCTTGCGGCCGACTCGTTGACGACAACGGCGGGCGGGCCTTCCGGCAGGTCGAACCTCGCGTCGAATTCGCGCCCTTTCGCCATCGGCGTTCCCAGCGTCTCGAAGTATCCCGGCCCGACGGTGAGCGTGTCGACGGCCGCGGGGACCGTCCCCGTCGCGTCCGGGATCCTGATGGATTCCTCGTCCCGATCGCCCGACAGCGGCAGAATCCCCGTCCACGCGGCGGAGCGCACGCCGGGGAGGAAGAGCGCGCGTCGTGCAAGCTCCGTGGCGAACGCGCGGGCTCGAGCCTCGTCGTAACGCGCGAGGCCCAGATTGACGGAGCCGATCGCGACGGCGTTCGGCTCGAACCCGAGGTCCGCCGTGAGCGCGTTTTTCAGACTGCGGAGGAAGAGCCCCGCGCAGGAAAGGAGGAGGAGGCACAGTGCGACCTGGCCGGCGACGAGGACGCCGTTGACTCCGAGTCGGCGCCCGGCCGGAGACCGTTCGTCTTTGAGGGAAGTGACGAGCGACGCGCGCGATCCCGAGATCGCGGGAACGATGCCGAAGAGCGCACCGGTCGCGAGGGAGACGAGCAGCGCGAACCCCGCCACGCGCAGGTCGAGACTCGGATTAAACGCGCCGAACGTGTCCTGCCCGCCCGGGATGGGGATTCGAGCGATCAGGGAGACGGACCAGGTGGCGACCAGAAGCCCCCCGAGGCCTCCCGAAACGGCGAGCAGGAGGCTTTCGGTCAGGAGCTGCCGGATGAGGCGTCCCCGGCTCGCGCCGAGAGCCTGGCGGACGGCGATCTCCTTCCGTCTTCCCGCCGCTCTCGCGAGGAGGACGTTCGCGAGGTTCCCGCAAGCGATGAGAAGCACCACGGCGACGGCGCCGAGGAGGATACCGAGCAGCCGCGCCGGGTCCATCGAGTCGCCGGCTCCCGCGGCGACGCGCGCCAGGGGACGGACGCGGATCGCGTATCCCTGGCCCACCTCTTTCGGATACGCGGCGGTCTCGCGGCGGACGAGCACGTCGATCGCGGCCTGGGCCTCCGACGGACCGATCCCCGGGGTGCGGCGCGCGAACAGGTTCAACCAGCCCCAATTGCGCGCGAGGATATTCATCCGGCTTCCCCCACCCGTCGCGATTCTCGGCCAGGCGCCGATCGGGATCCACACCTGGTCGACGGACCCGAATCCGACGCCGCGGAAGGGTTGAGGGGTGACGCCGACCACCGTGAAGGGCACCCCGTTCACTAGGAAGCTTCTCCCGAGGGCGTGCACGGAGGAGCCGAATCGCTGCCGGGCGAAGGCGTGGGAGACGACCGCGACAGGCTCCCCGGCGTCCTCATCGCGGCGGAGGAATCCGCTCCCGGCCTCGAGCCGGACGCCGAGCACGTCGAAGTATTCGGCCGACACGAGCGTCCCGGGGAGGTGCTCGGGAAAAGGGCCCCTGGCGCCGCCTGCGACCGCCAGCCAGCGGTGGCTCCAGGCGGCGATCCCGGAAAACGCCTTCCCTCTCTCTCTTCGCAGGTCCAGGAAGGACGGGTACGAAGCCGCTCGCGCGTCGAGGTCGACGAGCTCGGAAGGCCTCGCGATGGCGGGCAGCGGCTTCCAGATCACGGCGTCGAAGAGCGAGAACGTCGCCGCGTTCAGGCCGATGCCGACGGCCAGGAGCGTCCCCGCGGCCGCCGCGAAGAGCGGGTTGCGGCGGAAGCCTCGGATCGCGTAGCGGAGATCGGCCAGGAAGCTCCTCATGGGCAGCGATCCTTTCTGGTCCCCGGTTGCGTCATGACTCCCTGATCGCCGCGAGCGCGTCGACACGAGACGCGCGGCGGGCGGGAAGATAGGAAGCTGCGGCGGCGATGACGAAGAGCGCGCCGGCGATCGCCAGAGCGGCCCAGGGGCTCGAGGACAGATCGGGGAGGGCCCGTGAAAGCAGTCGGTGCGCGCCGAGGTCCGCGACGAGCCCGATCGCTACGCCCATCGCTGTGAGGGAGAGCCCCTGCCGGAGCACGAGGGAGCGGATGTGGAACGGCGAGGCGCCGAGCGCGATGCGGATCGCGATCTCCGGCCGGCGCTGCCTCGCCGTGAACGAGACGACGCCAAAGATGCCAACGGTCGCGAGCAGCAGCCCGAAGGCGGCGAAGAGCGACAACACGGACGCGCCGAGGCGGTTCTGAGCCAGGGAACGGGCGTACAGAGAGTCTTCGGAGGCGACTTCCGACGGGGCGAGCGCGGGATCGACGCGCGCCAACGCGCGGCGGAGATCTCGAACGAAGCCTTCACCCCGTGCTCGCAGGGTCGCATTCGGGCCGCGTGCGCGCGCCATCAGCCAGAACGACTCGCCCGCGGCATGTCCCGCGAGCTGCGCATACGGCATGTAGACCGCGTCGGCGAGCTCGCCCGCGTCGCGGACGTCGCCGACGACGCCGACCACTTCCATCCGGACGAGCCGCCCGTCCGAGGTGCGGCGAAGGATCGCACGACCGACCGCACCGCTGGACCCCCAGAACCTGCGAGCGAGTCGCTGGCTCACGATCACCACGTCGGGAGCCCCGGCCCGATCGACGGCCGAAACGTCGCGCCCGGCGACGACCGAGGTGCCGAGCGTCTGAAAGAGGCCGGGGGAGGCCAGCCGGAAATTGACGCTCGAGAACGGTCTCGAGGGGTCCGCTCCTTCTGGTGCGATCCCGATACCCCACGTCCCGCCCCAGAACGGATTGATCGTCGTGACCCCGGCCGCCTGAACCCCGGGCACGGCGCGCGCTTCCCGCAGGATCGCGTCGACCGTCGCCGCGCGAACGTCGCTCTGCGCATACCGCCCCTCCGGGAGCGACACCTGCATCGCGAGGAGACCTTCGGCGCGCAATCCCACGTCGGCGTCCTGCAGCCGCTGGAGGTCCGACAGCATCCACGCGGCGGCCGCCAGGAGAACCGTCGCGAGCGCGATCTCCCCGACCGCGAGCGCGGAGAGAAGCCGCCGCGGACCTCCAGCGCCGGACGATCGACCTCCCCATTTGAGCGTCGCGGCGACGTCTCGACGCACGGCGCTCCACGCCGGGGCGAGCCCGAAGAGGACGCCCGTCGCGGTCGACACGGCAAATGCGAAAAGGAGAAGCCCCGGCTCCCACGTGGGCCGCGCGAACGCGAGCTCTTCGTCGAGAACACGCGGCACGAGAGCCGAAAGCGACGACGCGAGCGCATGCGCCCCGAGGACGCCGAGAGCGCCTCCGACCGCGGACAGCGTCAGGCTCTCCGCGAGGAGCTGCCGCACCTGCCGCCATCGGGTGGCGCCGAGCGCGGCCCGGATCGCCATCTCCTTCTGCCTCCCCACGGAGCGCGCGAGGAGAAGGTTCGCCAGGTTCGCGCATCCGAGCAGGAGGAGAAATCCGACCGCCGCCATGAGCGCCAGCGGGACGCGCTGCTCGCCGCGCACGAGGTCCCGGCGCAGCAGCGTGACATCGATGCCCCGCCCGCGCGACAGGGCGGGATCGTCCGCCTCCAACCTCTTCGCAAGAGACGCCATTTCGCGCTCCGCGCGCGCGATGTCGACGCCCGGAGCCAGGCGAGCGATCGTGAGGACGTCGTGTCGGTCGGCCGTGTCGATCGAGAGCGGCATCCAGAGGTCCGCGTGGTACGGAAAGCGGAAGCCTTCCGGCAGAACGCCGACCACGGTGAGCGTGCGATCGGGCAACCGGATCGGACGGCCGATCACGGCGGGATCGGACCCGAAACGCAGCTTCCAGAGCGTGCTCGAGATCAGCGCGGCGTGGCTGCCCGCTCCGAGACGCGCCTCCTCGGCGGTGAACCCACGGCCGAGCACGGGCGAGATCCCGAACAGTTCCAGCGTCCCCGGCGACACGCTCGCCGCCTCGAGGGCCGAGGGTGCGTTTCCATCGTTCCAGGTCAGCGTTTCCGGCCGCTGCGCGGTGAACCTGTCGAACGCGCGCGAGCGCCGCGAAATCGCTTCCCATCGCGGCGTCAGAAGATTGCCGCGGTAGACCTGGCCTCCGGGCGCGAGGGTCGTGTCGTGCAGGCGCACGAGCCGGTGCTCCTCCGGGAACGGCAGAGGCCGGAAGAACACCGCGTGCACCACGCTGAAGATCGCGAAATTTCCCCCGATCCCGAGCGCGAGTGTCAGGATCGCCGCCGCCGAGAACAGCCGGCTCTTCGCGAGCGTGCGCAGGGCAAAGCGCAGGTCCTGGAAAACGCCCTCCATCACGCCGCCCCCGTCTTTTCGATCGTCCCCACGCTCTATTCGTCCACGATCCAGCCGTCGCGCAGCCGGACGACCCGGTTGCCGTACTTCGCGTTTTCCTCGGAGTGGGTGACCTGGATGATCGTGGTGCCGGCCTCGTTCAGATTCTTAAAAAGGCGCATGATCTCCCGGCCCTGGTCGGAGTGCAGATTGCCGGTGGGCTCGTCGGCGAGGAGGAGCTTCGGTTTCGCGATGAGCGCCCGCGCCACCCCGACCAGCTGCTGCTGGCCGCCCGAGAGCTGGTTCGGGAACAGATCCTTCTTGCCGACGATCTGGAAGCGGTCCAGGGTGTCCGCGACCGCCGCGGCTCTCTCGCTCCCTTTCATGTTGCGGTACGAAAGCGGGATGTCGAGATTCTCCTGAACCGTCAGGTTGTCCAGGAGGTGGTACTGCTGGAACACGAATCCGATCAGTTTCTTGTTGAGCTCGATCCGGTCCTTCGGCTTCAAGGTGTGCACCGGCGTCCCGAAGAGCTCGTATTCGCCGGCCCAGCTCTGGTCGAGAAGGCCGAGGATCGCGAGCAGCGTGCTCTTGCCGGCCCCCGACGGACCCATGATCGAGACGAACTCGCCTTCCTGGATCTGCAGATCGACGCGGCGCAGGACCCACGTCTGGCCCGCCCGTGTCGAAAAGCTCTTCTCGAGATTGCGGGTGCGGATCACGGTCGATCCGTCTGCGGTCTTCGACGGTCGCGATCCGGCTTCCTTCGTCACGCTGGAAGCACCGCTTTCACCTGGCATCATCATCGTTCTGCTCTCACTTCCTTGGATTCGTAGCGTTCGCGCCGGGTGCTCCGGCGCGTGTCATTCCTGCTTGAGGGCTGCCATCGGATCGGTGCGCGTGGCCCGCCGGGCCGGCAGCCACGCCGCGAGGAGAGCGATCGAAACGACGATCAGGGCTCCCGCCGCCAGCGCGACGGGGTCTCCCGGAGCGACGCGAAACAGCAGCGTCCGCATCGCGCGCGTGGCGACGAGCGCGACCGCAGTTCCCGCGACGGCCCCCAGAGCCGCCAGGAGAAACGCCCCCGAGAGAACGAGGCGCAGCACGTCCGAGGGGGCGGCGCCGAGCGCGATCCGCACGCCGATCTCGCGGCGCCGCTGCGAAACGGCGAGGGAGATCACTCCGTACACCCCGACCGCGGCCAGCAGAAGAGCGGTCGCGGAGAAGGGCGCAAGGAAATACATCGGGAATCGCCTCGGCCCGAGCGAGTCCGTCATCATGCGCTCCAGGTCGGCGATGCGGTCCATGGGAACGTCGGGGTCGATCCTTCGGAGCTCGGACCGGATCGCGGGCAGGAGCGCGGCGCCATGGCTCGCCCGCACCGCGACCGTCATCGCGCCGCTCGACGTCTGACGAACGGGGTAGTAGATCGCCGGCCGGACGTCCGCATCGAGGCCGCCGAGCCGCACGTCGCCGACGACGCCCACGATCTCGACGGACGCGGGCTCGTACCGGACCGTGAGGCGGCGCCCCACGCCGTTTCCGCCGAGGATCTGCCGCGCGAGCGTGCGGTTCACGAGGACGACGGTCGGCGCGCCGGGACGGTCCGCGTCGGTCAAACCCCGCCCGGCGACCAACGGAATGCCGAGCGTTGCGAGATACCGGGCATCGATCCGGCGGACCTCGGCGACAGGTTCGTCGCCGGCGGCCGGGTCCGGCAGCCCGTCCGCGGTGAAGCGCGTGGCCGTGTCGGTGTTGCCAAACGGGACGGACGAGCCGATGCCGACGGAACGCACTCCCGGAAGCGAGCCGATGCTGGAGGAGATCTGATTCAGGAATGCGGACTGCTTCTCCGGCGTGTCATACCGCGGCGGCATGTCGACCTGGAACGTCAGGACGCCGGTCGGGTCGAGCCCGGGATCGACGCTCCGCAGGCTCCCCATCGAACGGACGAGGAGACCGGTCCCCGCGAGGAGGACGACCGCAGCGGCGATCTGCGCCCCCGCGAGCGCCGAGCGCAGGCGAAGCGAGCGCGCGTCGGAAGTCGAGCGGGTGCCTTCGCCCCGAAGCTCCCCGGCGAGATCGCGCTCGCGCCTCCACCATCCGGCGAGACCGAGGAGCCCGCCGACGGCGCACGACACGGCGAGCGCAAAAGCCAGCGTCCGACCGTCCAGCGTCACTTCTTCGAGCCGCGGGATCGCGTCCCCGGCCGCCGCGACCAGAACCTTCAGCCCCCAGACCGCCACGCCGATCCCGGCGGCGCCCCCGGCGAGCGACAGCAACAGGGTTTCCGTCATGGCGTGCCGGGCGAGGCGCGCGCGCGAAGCGCCGAGCGCAATCCGGATCGCGAATTCCCGCCGGCGTCCGGCCGCGCGCGAGAGCACGAGGCTCGCGACGTTCGCGCACGCCATCGCGAGCACGAGGGTCACCGTCGAGAAGAGGATGAGCAGCAGGAAGCGAGACGAGCCGACGACGTCCTCCGCGAGGGGGATCACCTGGACTCCCCACCCCGTGTCGAAGTCCGGGTGTTCCCGCTCGAGGCCGCGGGCGACGGTGGAGAGGGCGGCCTGTGCCCGATCGAACGTAACTCCGTTCTTGAGCCGTCCCCAGCCGACGGCGTACCGGCCCGAGAAACTGCGAGCGCGCTCCGTGAAAGCGAAGGGTTCCCAGTACTCCTCGGTCCCGAGGGGCCGGAAGCGGCGCGGCAACACGCCGACGACGACCGCGCGGCCGTCCGCAGTCGGGATGGGCCGCCCGAGGATCCCCGGGTCCGCGCCGAAGCGCCGCCGCCAGAGGCCGTCGGAGAGGATCACGGGTGTCGCGGCCCCACGGACGGCGGCCGCGGCCTCCTCGGCGGGCGTGAACGCGCGGCCGATCGCCGGCCGGACGCCCAGCACCGGGAACAGGCTGGCCGTCACCGCGCGCCCCACGATGCGCTCGGGTGCACCGCCTCCGGTCAGCGTGAGCGCGCTCCAGCTCGAGAGCGCGATGTCCGAGAACACGTCATTGCGGCCCTTCCACTCGAGCCAGTTTGCCGGGTTGACGACGTTTCTCTCGCGGTGCCTCGGAAAGTTGCGCTCCCAGATGATCGCGATCCGGTCGGGCCCCCCATAAGGGAGCGGCCGAAGGAGCACCGTGTTGACGAGGCTGAAGATCGCCGTGTTCGCGCCGATCCCGAGCGCTAGGCTCACGACCGCCACGGCCGTGAAACCGGGGGACTTCAAGAGAGCGCGCAGGGCGAGGCGGATGTCATGCATGGCCGTCACTCCTGCCGGAGGGCGATCAACGGATCGACGAGCGTCGCCCGGCGCGCGGGAATGAGACTCGCGAGAAGAGAGACCGCGCCCATGGCGGCGGCCCCGGCGAGCAGCACGAGCGGGTCGGTCGGCGCGACTTCGAAGAGCAGGCCGCGCAGCGCCCGGCCGAGCACGAGCGCCGCCACCGACCCCGTGCCGATTCCGATGAGAGTCAATCCGACGGCGCGGCCCGCGACCAGTTTCAGGACTGAGCGGCGCTCCGCGCCGAGCGCCATGCGGATCCCGATCTCCCTCGTCCGCGAGGTGACGGAGCCCGAGACGACCCCGAAGATCCCGATCGCGGCGAGCAGGGTCGCCAGCGCCGCAAACCCGGCGAGGAGATCCATCGAAAAACGCCGGGTCGCCGCGGACTCCGAGACGACCTGTTCCAGAGTCGCCACGTGCCCGACCGGCTGGTCGGGATCGACGGAGCGGATCACGCGCCGGACCGCCGGAGCGAGCGCGGCGGCGTCTCCCGACGAGCGCACGACCAGGACCATGGTGTTGTCCGCCCACTGTTTCGCGGGAACGTACATCTGCCGTCCCGGAGGCGCGTCGAGCCCGGAATGGCGCACGTCGCCGACGACGCCGACGATCGTCTTCGCCGGACGCTCGCCCATGACGATGTGCTGCCCGATCGCGTCCTCTCCCGGAAAGGACAGTCGCGCGAACGTCTGATTGATCAGGACGACGGGAGTGGAGTCCGCGCGGTCCGCGGGCGTGATTCCCCTTCCGCGGAGCACGGGGATCCGCATCGCGCGGAGGTAATCGGGGCTGACGCCGAACCGCTCGGCCGACGGGTCGTCCTCGGGGTTCGGCTGCGGGTGCTCGACTAAGTGCGCGCCGTTCCCATCGACGTTCCCTCCGAGCGGGATCTGGCTGACGGCGCCGGCGGATTCCACTCCCGGGAGGGCGCGCACGCTGTCTAAAACGCGATCGTAAAAGGCGATGACGGCGCTGTCTTCCTTGTAACGCGGACCGGACAGATCGACCTCGAGCTTGACGACGTGCCCGGGGGAGAAGCCCGGGTTGACGTCCAGAAGCCGCCCGGTGCTCTTCACGAGAAGTCCGGCCCCGAAGAGGAGCAGGAACGCGATCGCCGCGTCGAAGGCGACCAGAAAGCCCGCCGTCTTTCCCGACCGGCTCCGCCCCGCTCCGCCGCCGTCGCGCATCCCCGCCTGGGGATCGCGGCTGCTCATCGAGAGCGCCGGGACGAGTCCGAAGAGAATCCCGGTCAGAAGAGAGGCCGCGCAGGAAAACAGGAGAACCGGCCCGTCGATCGCAACCGACGAGAGCCGGGGAAGCCGCGAGGGAGCGAGCCGGAGGAGCGTCTGGAGCAGCCAGGACGAAAGGAGCGTTCCGACGATCCCTCCGGCAGCCGAGAGCAGCAGCGCCTCGGCCAGGAACAGGCGCGCGATCCGCGCGCGTCCGGCCCCGAGCGCGGAACGGATCGCGATCTCCCGCCGCCGTCCTCCGGCGTGCGCGAGCAGGAGATTGGCGACGTTCGCGCATGCGATCAGCAACACGAAGGCGACGGCGCCGAGAATCAGCCAGAGGACGGGCCGGACGCCTGCCGTCAGCTTGTCCGCGTAACGGGTGACGAAGACTCCCGCGGAGGAGTAGTCATGCGGGTGCTCGCGGAGAAGGTTCCGCGAGATCGCGTCCAGCTCGGCCCGCGCGGCCTCGAGGGAGACCCCTTCCTTCACCCGGCCGAGCGCCGTCAGATGCCGGCAGGTGCGGCAGGCCCAGGGAAGTGACGCGTCATATCGGAGCGGCGACCAGATCTCCGCGGCGCCGTACTGGGTGGACGAAAAAACGGACTCGAAGGTCTCCGGGAGGACTCCGACGACGGTGAACGGGATGTCGGAGACGTTAATCGTTTTTCCGACGATCGCGCGGTCCGCCGCGAAGCGACGCTTCCAGAGAGCGTCGGAGAGGATCGCGACACGCGCGGCGCTCTTGTTGTCCTCCGCCGGGAGAAAGTCGCGCCCGAGAGCCGGCCTGATCCCGAGCACGCGGAAGAACCCGTCCGTCACCCGCTGCCCCTCGAGCTTCTCCGCCTCCGACCCTCCGATGGCCGAGAGCTTCGGGCTCCAGTAGGACGCGGCCGCCACGTCGGACAGGGATCGATTGCGCGCGCGCCAGTCGACGTAAGTCGCGTACGACGTGTTCGAGGCGCCGCCCTCGCGGTCGCGCTCCTCGAGGGCGACGAGCCGCTCGGGGTGCGGGAAAGCGAGAGGGCGCATCAGGACGGCGTGCACCACGGAGAAGATGGCGGTATTCGCGCCGATGCCGAGCGCGAGGCTCGCGATCGCGACGGCCGCGAGGCCCCGGCTCTTCGCGAGGACCCGCGCCGCCTGCCGGAAATCCTGGAGGATGCTCGTCATCGGCTCACCTCGTTATCGGAAAAAGCAATTCAGTCCTGCCTCAGTGCGGCGCCGGGATCGATCCGCGCGGCGCGCCGGGCCGGGAGGTAACGGGCGAGCGCGGCAACGCCGATGAGCAGGGCCGACGTCCCGAGGAACGCTCCCGGATCCGTCGTGCTGACTCCGAAAAGAAACGAGGACAGGAGCCGCGTCGCGGCGAGCGCCGCGAGGGCGCCGGCGGCCAGCCCGATTCCGGCGAGAAGAAGGCCCCGGGACACGACGAGGCGGACCACCTGACCCTCTCCCGCGCCGAGAGCCATGCGGATTCCGATCTCGCGCCGCCGCCGGGAAACACCGTACGACAGAACCCCGTACAGGCCGATCGCCGCGAGGGAGAGAGCGAGGACTCCGAAGGACCCGGCGAGCGCGGCGCGGAAACGGGGCTGCGCGATGGAGCGCCCGGTCACCTCGTCCAACGGGCGCACGGCCGCGACCGCCTGCGCCGGATCGAGCGCTCGGACTTCCTCGCGCAGCCGCGGCGCCACGGCGAGAGGATCGCCCGCCGTGCGGACGACCAGACGCGCGGTCGGCCAGAAGGGGGCCTGCGAGAAGAGCACGTAGGCCTCCTCGTGGGCGGGCTTCTCGAGCACGACCTGCTTGACGTCGGCGACGACCCCGACCACGGCGCCCTCGAATCCGTTGATGCCGAGTGTGAGACGTCGGCCGAGCGGGTCCTGCGCGGGGAAGTAGCGCTTCGCGAGCGCCTCGTTGATAAGGAGCACATGCGGAGCGTCGGGCCCGTCGGCGGCTGAAAAAAGCCGGCCTCGCCGCAGCGGAATCTTGAGCGCCGTGAAGTAGCCGCTATCGACCGCCCGGAGATCCGCCGAAGCAAACTCGCCGGCCGGTTTCGCGCGCCCCTGAACTTCGATCGCGTAGTTCATGTTCTCGCCGGAGAGCGGCAATGCGGTCGTGAGTCCGGCGGAGAGCACGCCGGGCACCTCACGCAGGCGCTCGACGAGCGACCCGAAGAATCGCGAGCGATCCACCCGGGACGCATAAGGCGACTTCGGGAGCGTCAGCTCGGCCGTCAGGACGCCTCGCGCATCGAATCCGGGAGAGACACGCTGGAGGCGGAGCAGGCTTTCCGTCATCAGGGCCGCGAAGACCGACAGAAGGAGCGCGACCGCCAGCTGGCCGACCACGAGGATGTCGCGAAGCCGCCGGCTCCGGCGGCCCTCGGCGCCTCCGCGGCCGCCTTCCGCGAGAGCCTCACCGACCGCCGTCCGCGACAGCTCGAGAGCCGGAGCGAGCCCGAAGAGGATTCCCGTCGCGACGGAGATGACGAGAGTGAACGCGAGGACCGCGGCGTCGATCCGGAGAGAGGCGAGCCCGGGCAGCTCCGGCGGGAGGAGCGGCCGAAGGATGTCGAGAGCCCAGGCCGCGAGGAGGACTCCGGCGACGCCTCCGGCGAGCGAAAGTGTTCCGCTCTCGACCGCGAGCTGCCGCAGGATTCGTCCGCGCGCCGCGCCGAGTGCGGTCCGGATCGCCATTTCCTTGCGGCGCGAAGCGGCCCGGGCGAGCAGGAGGTGCGCGATGTTCGCGCAGGCGATCCCAAGCACCAGCGCGACCGACGCCAGCAGGATCCAGAGAGCGGGACCGAAGCCTCCCGCGGCTTGCTCCTGCACGGGAAGGATCCGGACTTCGGATCCCACGTATTCGTCGGGGTGCTCGCGCTCGATCCGCGCCTGGAGAAGTGACAGCTCCCGTGCGGCGCGCTCGAGCGGCACGCCAGCGCGGAGGCGGCCGACGACGCGCAGGAAATGACTCGACCTCTGACTCCACTCGGATGGCGAGAGAGCCAGCGGCACCCACATCTCGGCGTCGGGCGGCGGCGCGCCGCCGCGAAGGGCGCCGCTCTCGCCCGGGAAGACGAACCCGGGCGGCATCACTCCGAGGACGGTTCGCGGACGCCCGTCGATCGAGAGTTCTCGCCCGACCACCGAGCGGTCTCCGTGGAACCTCCGGCGCCAGAGAGAATCGCCGAGAACGACCACGCCGTCTCGCCCTGCCGCTTCCTCGGACGCGTCGAATGCGCGCCCGAGGGCGGGAGCCACGCCGAGCACGCGGAACATCTGCGCGCCCGCCGCAGCCCCGGACACCCGTTCCGGCGGTCCGTTCTCCGCGAGATTGAACTGTCGCCGCGCATCGACCAGCGCGAGGCGCTCAAAGGAACGAGCCGAGCGCCGCCACTCGTCGAAATTCGCGGCCGCCGGAGGGTTCTCCTCGTACCCTTGCTTCGCGTTTTTCTCCCAGAGCCACACCACGCGCTCGGGCTGCGCGAAACCCGGGGCGCGAAGCAGCGCCGCGCGCACGATGCTGAAGACGGCGGTGTTCGCGCCGATCCCGAGCGCGAGCGTCACGATCGCGGCGATCGCAAACCCGGGGCTTGCGGTGAGCGTCCGGAGGGCGTAGCGGAGGTCCGATGTCATCGCATCACTCCTGTCTCAGGGCGATCGCCGGATCGACACGGGACGCGGATCGCGCCGGGAAGAAGCTCGCAAGCGCGCCCACGGCGGCGACGCCGCGAGGGACGCCGGAATCGCAAGCGCGACGCCGAAGAGCGCGAGCCTCGTCCCCTCCCGAAGCTCCAGGCCGAGGACCTCGCTCCGCTGCGCTCCGAGCGCCAGCCGAATCCCATGTCGCGCCGGCGCTGGCGGGTGCCGTAACGATGCGGAGCGCGAGGGTGGCAATCGCCGCCGCCGCGAACGCCGGACTCCGAAGCAGAGCGCGAACAGCGTGGCGGAGATCCTGGATCATGGTCGACTAAACCGTGCCGCGCTGCCGATCCCCGTGCTCGGCCACGAACCCGCTCTCGACGAGCTCGCGCTCCGCCCGACCCGCTTCTTCCTCTTCGACCACGTGGCCGTCGAAAAGATGGATCGTGCGGTCCGCGTGCCGCGAAAAACGGGGATCGTGCGTGACCATGCAGATCGTCGCGCCATTTCGGTGCAGCTCCTGGAGCAGCGACATCACGGCTTCGCCGTTGACGGAATCGAGGTTTCCGGTCGGCTCGTCCGCGAGGAGGATCAGGGGCTGGCCGACGATCGCGCGGGCGACCGCGACGCGCTGCTGCTGGCCGCCGGAGAGCTGCGACGGGAAATGCCGCATCCGGTGCGCCATGCCGACGCGCTCGAGCGCTTCCTGCACCCGCTTCTTGCGCTCCGCCGCGCCCATCCCGCGATAGGTCAGGGGCAGCTCGACGTTCTCGAAGACCGAGAGGTCGCCGATCAGATTGAAGCTCTGGAAGATGAAGCCGATCTCCCGGTTACGGATCCGGGCGCGTTCGGCGAGGTTCAGGCTCTGCGCCGGCTTGCCATTCAGGATGTAGCTGCCGCCCGAAGGAGAGTCGAGCAGTCCCAGGATCGAGAGGAGCGTCGACTTCCCGCAGCCGGACGGGCCCGCGATCGAGAGGAACTCCCCGTTCCGGATGTCGAGATGCACGCCGGCGAGCGCATGCGTCTCGACCTCGTCCGTGAAGAAAACCTTCGTGACGCCTTCGAGGCGGATGACCGGTTGACCGTTGGCGCTCATGCTTCTCCTTTTTCGGGCCGCTACTTCAGACGGACGCGGTCGTACGCGTCCCACGCACTCATGTCCGACAGAATCACGCGATCTCCGGGCTTCAACCCCTCGACGATCTGGACCGTATTGACCGAGCTCTTCCCGAGCCGCACTTTCACGCGCTGAGCTTCGTCCCCTTCCGGGTTGACGCGGAAGAGGGTCACGAGGTTCTGCTCCTGCCCGAATGCGGGACGTCCGACCGAGACGACGTCGGGAAGGAGGTCGAGCTCGATTGTGCCGTCGACGGAAAGATCCGGCCGCGCGCCTTTTGGGAGCTCGCCCTTCAAGGCGACGTCGACGGTGACGGTCCCGTTCTGCACAGCGGGGTCTACGCGGGAGACTTTTCCTTCGACCACCCCGTTGCGCGTGTCGATCGAGGCGGGCAGTCCGATTCCGATGTCCTTGGCCTGCGTTTCCGCGATCTTCAGCTGCGCTTTCAATTTGTTCGGCTGGACGACTTTCGCGAGCGTCGTCCCCGGCGTGACGCGCTGGCCAACCTGGAGTGGAAGCTCCTGCAGCACGCCGGCAATGCCCGCGCGCACGTGCAGCGCCTCGAGCTGAGAGCGTTTCAGGCCCGCGAGCGCGCGGAGCTGCTCCACTTTCGCCTTCTGCACGTCCTCCTGGGCTTTCGCGGATTCCGAGTACACCTCGAGCCGCTTGTGCTCGATCTGGTTGCGCGTGGCGAGCTCGCCTGCCCGGACGCGCGAGAGCTTCAATGTGAGGTTGGCGACGAGGCCGTCCTTGAACAGCCCCTCGTTCGCTTCCGCGGTCAGCTGCGCCTGGTGGAAGTCGGATTCGATGGTCGCCGCCGCCGCCTGCTGATCCATCAGTTCCTTCTGGAGGCGGACCCGCGTGTTCGTCGATTCGGCCTGTGCGGCCTTCAACTGCCATTCGGCGTCCAGGGCGTCCCGCTGGAGCTCCGGGTTCGACATCTCGAGGAGGATGGCGGTAGGCAACACGTTGCTTCCCGGCTGGACCAGAAGCCGCTCGACGCGCCCCTCCGTCGAAGCGGAGATCTGAAGGATGCCCTCGGACTCGGGAACGAGGGATCCCGGTCCGCGCACTTCCCGCCGCATCGGTCCGCGCTTGACGGTATCCATCCAAACCGCGCTTTTTTCCACCGTGGGCGCGGCGGGCTTCAACCGGGAAAGCCCGAGAGTGATCAGGAGCGCGACGGCCACGCCTCCTCCGATCAGGAACAGGCGCTTCTTTTTCCGCTGCTTCGAAAGGTCTTCGCGAACGATATCCATCGCTTCAGACAAGGGCGAAGCCCGTGCCACTGCCGACCTTCCGGAAATGACTGATTCGAAAAGGGTACCGAGCGCCTCGAAGATGCTTTTCTGGTCGCTCGCGGGACACGGGTGTCCGGTTCCGGACAGAGGCCGCGGGGGCTTTCGCCCCCTTGAGCCATTATTCGGTGCGGCCGTGAATGCGCCGGGAGACGAGCTCGTCGACGGACACGTTCCGGTCTCGCGCCTGTACCCGGCGGATGTAGTCGGGAGAGACGTCGTGGATGCGCATCGACACGAGCTCCTCGACTGAGACGTTGCGATACCCGAGCTGTGAAAGCTCGCGGACGTATTCGGGACTGACGCCATGAATCCGCATCGAAACGAGGGAATCGGGCGACAGTTCTTTGTAACCGAGCGAGGCGAAATCCTTCACGTACTCCGGAGAGACGCCGTGGATCCGCATCGAGACGAGCTGGTCCGCCGGGATGCGCCGGTACCCGAGGCTCGAGAGTTCGCGGACGAACTCCGGAGTCGCTCCATGGATCCGCATCGAGACGAGCTGGTCCGGCGAAATGCGCTCGTAGCCCTGGGCGGAGAGCTCCCGGATCATCCCGGGCGTTACCCCGTGAATGCGGAAAGCCACGAGACGGTCGGCGGAGAGCTTTTCGTAGCCGAGCGAGTGCAGGTCGCGGATTTCTTCCGTCGTCACGCCATGGATCCGCATCGCGATGAGCTTGTTCGCCGAGAGGTCGTCGTAGCCAAGAGCGTGAAGGACGCGCAGGAAAGCGAGGCTGACGTCGTGCAGCGCCATCGAGAACACCTGCTCGCGGGAGAGCTCGCCGCGCGAAGAAGTGTTCCACGCGCGTTCGAACTCGGGGTTGGCGGCGAAGCGAAACCGGCCTGAGCCGCCGCGCGCGTCGAGGTGTCCCTCGAATGTGAACATTCCCGCATCGCGGACGAGAACGAACCGCGCCGGGACCTCAGCGCCTCCGGCCGGCTGTCGGAGGTCCCGAAAGTCGGACGGCTGATACGGGGACGAGCTCTGCGAGTGGTGGCTTCCGGAGCGCCGCTCCATCGAGAGCTGAACGCGTCCGTCTTCCCGGTCAAAGTCCAGGGTCCAGCGTCCCTCGAGAGCGGCCCCGTTTTCCGGGGCGTCCCCTGAGACGCCCGCGGCCCGGGCGGGACCGCCTGCGAGGGCGAGAAAGAGAAGGGCCGCGACGGGGGCCGCGGAAAGAGTCAGCAGAGAACGTCTGGAAATCATCGGGAGCTCCTTTTATCGAGGCGGGCTTCGATCAGGTCTTCGACCGAGAGACGTCCCCGCGCGCTCCGATTCCACGCGCGAATCTGGTCCACGGTGACGCCATGGATCCGCAGGGAGGTGAGCTGGTCGGAATCGAGGTGCGTATATCCCTCCGCCGCGAGTGACCGGACAAAGTCCGCCGTGACGCCGTGAATGCGGAGAGAGACGGCGTCGTCCGCGTCGAGCGAGGTGACGCCGAGCTGGCGCATCTCCCTGACGAAAGCGGGAGTGACCGCATGGATCCGGAAGCTGACGGCTTCGTCGGCGGTCAGAGACGGAAATCCGGAGGCCTTCATGTCGCTGACGAAAGCGGCATCGACGCCGTGGATCCGGAAAGAGGTCAGCTCCTCGATTCCCGCGTCGGGAAATCCGGCGGCGCGCATGTTCTCCGCGAAGCGGGCGTCGACACCGTGGATGCGTGCCGAAATGAGCTCGTCGAGTGTCGGCCGCGCGCCTCGGGGACCCGGCCAGGCCGCCGCATCGCGGGGTTCGACGCCGTGAATGCGAAGGCTCGCCGCCTGATCGGCGGTCGGAGTCGGGTAGCCCGCCTGTCGGAATGCCTCGAGGTACTCGGGGGTCACTCCGTGAATGCGAAGCGAGACCGCCTGCGCGGGCGTCAAGCGCGAGACTCCGGCGGCTTCGATTCTCGAGATCCAGTCGGGCGTGACCCCGTGGATGCCGAACTCGATGCAGCGCGACAGGGGAAGCGCACCGAAGCTCTTTTCAAACGCCGCGATCCTCCCCGGGTCTATGCCGTGGATCTTGAGCGAAATCAGTTCATCCGTCGTGGCCCGCGTGTACCCGAGCGAGGCGATCTCCCTCAGGAAGCCCGGAGTGACGCCATGCGAACGCAGCGCGGCGAGCTCGTCGTCCCGCAACCGCAGCTCCGCCGGGGCGGCAGCCGGTGTCGACGGCACCGCTTCGACGACCGCGTCGGGAGCCTCAGACGGGAGAGCCGGCGCGATCGCGGGGAGCACCGGTCGGGCTCGCGTCGTCACCGCCGGCGGGGCGGGGGCCGGCACCGCGGCCGTGGAAACGATTGCAGGTGCCGCTGGCGCGAAAGACACCGGCGCGGCCGCGGAGGCCCGAGCCGGGACGGCGGGATGCGCGGGAGCCGGACGCGCCGCGGGAAGGGGAGCGTGGGCGGGAAGCGGCGGAACCGCCGGCGCGACCGGCGACGGAACCTCGGGGGGATCTTCATCGAACGGCGAGACGCGAGCCGCCGCTCCGACCAAGAGCACGCAGGCGAGCCCGAGCGCACCGGCGGCGCGGGATCGTGGCCGCGGGTGCCGCCGGTCGGAAACCTCGGGGAACAGCCGCGCGATCCGGCCGAACAGCTCGCCCCCGTTCGCGGCGAGCGCGAGAGCCCGCGCACTTCCCGACCCGCGCCGCTCTTCGAGATCGACGAGCGCCCGCGCATAGACCATCGCGTCTCCCGTCGCCGCGACCGCGAGGTCATCGCAGCAGTTCTCCCGCTCGATCCGGATCCTTCCCGAGACCCACCAGACCGCGGGATGGTAGAAAAGCAGCGTCTCCGCGGCGCTCTGCGCCAGATTGACGAGGTAGTCGTGGCGCCGGATGTGCGCCAGCTCGTGCGCCAGAAGCGCCTCGATCTGCTCGACGGGCATTCCGGTCAGGGACGACACGGGAAGGAGCACCGCGGGGCGGAACACGCCGACGGCGGCGGGCACCCGCAGGAGGGCGGATTCGAGGATGCGCACCGGCGTCATGACACGGAGTCGGCGGCACAGCTGTTCCGCCATCGCCGCGATCTCGGGCCGCGCGGGGGAGGTCCCGCGGATCCGGAGGAGCCCGGCGCTCCTCCATCCCGCGAGGAGGCGAATCGAAAGCGCTGCGACACCGAGGAGCCACGCGACGAGGAGGATCCGCGCGAGAGGGGCGGACCGCGCGGGAGAGTCGACCGCGGGAGCCACGATCCGCAGAACTCGCTGGCCGGCAGGCGCGACAGGGGAGGTCGCGGGCGAGTCTTCGATGCGCGTCGGTTCGCTTCCCGGGGCGGGGGCCATCCGTCGCAGGAAGCCTGCGGCTGGCAGGAAGACCATCAGCGCCAGAGCTGAGCACCCCATCGCGTATCGCAGACGCGCCGCGTTTTTCCGGGCGCGGAGAGCGAAGTTTGTGATCGCGAGGACCGACGCGACGGCCAAGCCCTGCCAGACGAACTGGAGAAGAGCCGCCGCGAGCGCTCGGGCCGCGGGCGTGTCGAAGAAGGCCGCCCAGGCGCTCATGATTTTTCCCCGGGGACGCGATCGAGAAATTCGCGGATCTCCGCGATCTCCTCCTCGGAGGCTGTCTTCGAAGCGAGCGCCTGGAGTACCAGGCGGGAGGACGAGCCGCCGAACGCGCGCTCGAGGAGGTCGCCGACGAGCTGCTTTTCCGTCTCCGCCCGTTCGAGCCGCGCCCGGTAGACGTGGGCGCGCGCCGATTCGTTCCGCTCGACGAGACCCTTCTCGGTCATGATCTGGAGAAGCTTCAAGACGGTCGTGTATCCGGCGGCGGGGCGCTTTTCCAGCGTCTCCTGGACCTCCCGGACAGTGGCCTCGCCGAGGGCCCACAGAACCCGCAGAATCTCGAGCTCCGCATCGGTCGGCCGGCGGGGGGGTGGTGCGTTCTTCGTCATCCTCGTCTTCATACGAACAAGTTAGTACGAAGTTTTTCGTATTTCAACGGGATAATGACAATTCGTCTTAGGGCCACACCGACAGCCTCGCGACAGATCGAAAGTGCCCTAAGACATTAGAAAATTCGACAAATCGACTCCAACTCCGTATTCCTTCGGCGCCTCAGCGCGAACGAAGACGCGGGCTGCCGGCCCCGGCAGGCCCTGGAGGACGAGAGAGTCCCCGCGCCGGAGCAGCCAGCACGACTCCCGGAGCCCGATGACCGGAGCGATATTCTCCGGCTCCTCGTGAAACTGTGAAATGCGCTCTTCCCGCGTTTCTCCGCGATGCCGCGAGTCCGGATCGGGGTCCAGATAGTGCGCGTTGATCTGAAAAGGGACGAGCCCGAGCGCGTCCAGCGAAACGGGAGACACAATCGGCATGTCGTTGGTCGTCCGGATGGTGGGGCAGGCCAGGTTCGTCCCCGCGCTCGACCCGATGTAGCGGGCGCCAGCGAGGACCCGGTCGTAAAGCGCCCCGACGAGCCGGAGGTCCTGTACAGCCTTCAGAAGCCGAAACGTGTTTCCGCCTCCGACGAAGAAAGCGGAACCCGCCTCGATCGCCCGCCGCGGGTCGGGAGCCTCGTGCAGCGACGCAACCGCGATGCCGAGCCGGGCGAAGCGCTCCCGCGCGCGGGCCGTGTACGCGCTCGGATCGTGGAGCGCGTAAGGAAGGAAGATCAGCTCGGAGACGCCGGCCAGAAATTCGCGCATCGCCTCTTCGACGTGGTCGAGATATCCGCGTCCGTGGACGTTCGAGCTGCTGATGAGAAGAAGAGAGGTCATCGGACAGCGCGGTCAGAGCGTGAGCGGGTCCATTTCCTCGGCGCCGCGCCGCTCCCGGCGAAGCCGGGCCGCGAGGACCGTGTTCTTCAGGAGCATCGCGACGGTGAGCGGGCCCACTCCTCCGGGCACCGGCGTGATCCATCCCGCGATCGGAGCGACGGCCTCGAAATCGACGTCTCCGACCAGCACATCCCGTCCCTCTTGGAACGCGCGGGCAACGCGCGCGGTCGCCGCCAGATGCGGGGGCGCGGAGGCGCCCGGGGAA